>NZ_PEIG01000011.1 GCF_002749975.1 Gloeocapsopsis sp. IPPAS B-1203
CTGCTATAAATGCGATGATGAAGCAGGTTGTTGCTGCTAAGAGGGTTGGGATCATCAATACTCCAAACCAGCCTACGTATAGCCGATTATCTGTTGATGTTACCCAGTTGCAAAACCGCTCCCACAACGATGCGCTTTCGCGTCTTTGTAGAGTTGTTGTCATATCTATGATTGCTTTTTGTAACTACAAGAGTTATCCGAAGAATAATCAGACAGATTAACTTTGCCTGTACTCACACTTTACATTACTTTACCTAGATTAATCTATATCCAAAGAGTTAATTTGTTAAATATTAGGTAAAACTTCAACTTATATATTGCTGGGACGCCTACTTGTAATCGAGAACTAAGACAACTGTTTCACAATCGAGTTGAGTACAACCCAAAACCTCAGCAAAACGGCGAATAACACTTTAAATTTAAGTTCAACTGGATACAAGCAAAAATGACATTTGAGAATCAAGGTAAGAAACAACAGCAGGATATAGACTTATTCTTTTTTAGTCTTAGTCCTCAAGTTTTGTTACAAATTGGCACTGGACCAGTCTTATTAGCAATGTTAGGTCTGAGAGCCTATTCAGAATTAATAGAGTCTGTTGGACAATCTGCAGAGGAAATTTTGCGTGGCGATCGCCTGCCAATACTACCTTTTCCAGAACCGCAAAAAACACCATAAATGAGTAAGCGCACAAGTTAATTCCAAAGTTTGTTGCTTGTGCAACTACTTGAGGGGAATTTAACCCATAAAATTATTTATATTCCTGGCTTTAAAATTGAACAGACACTATGAGTTCGCTCATCCACCTCTTTTCTGATGAGGCATTGACTGTGCCTTCGGCTTTAGATTTATTTCTCCGGCAACGCCTCCAACTGGTGGAGGACTTGTGGGAGTCTGTTCTGCGACAAGATTGCGGTCAAGATTTGGTTAATCTTTTAAACCAGCTACGCGACCTTTGTTCGCCAGAAGGACAAGCAACAAACGACCAAGCAGCGGAAGTCACTAAGTTAATTGCCCAGCTCGACCTAAACGAAGCAATTAGAGCAGCACGCGCTTTTGCATTATATTTTCAGCTGATTAACATTGTCGAGCAGCACTACGAACAGCGACTACAACTTGCTCGCTCATCGCAGCACAATAGTAGTAACAGCAAACAAATTCTCAATTCAGTAGATGAGCAGTCGCTAGGACTGGAAAACACAATCAATGGACAACCTGGTGCAGAAATGCTCGAAAAAAGCTGGCAAGCAATTCAGCCAGAAGAGCAAAAACATAGTACCTTCCATGCTTTGTTTCCTCATCTAAAAGAGCAAAATGTTCCACCCCAGCAAATCCAGCGCCTGATTAATCAACTAGATGTCAGGATGGTCTTTACTGCCCATCCAACTGAAATCGTGCGTCCAACAATTCGCGAAAAACAGCGGCGCATGGCGAAGTTGTTACAAAGGTTAGACCAGTTAGAGGAAAAGCAAGGATTCCTTAATAAAGCAACATCGTGGGAGGCTACCCAGCTACGCGAACAATTAACTGAGGAAATTCGTCTGTGGTGGAGAACAGATGAATTACATCAATTTAAACCCACAGTGTTAGACGAAGTAGAGTATGCATTGCACTACTTTAAGGAAGTCTTATTTAATGAGATTCCGCAACTTCATCAGCGCTTTAAACACGCATTGTCAAGTTCTTTTCCCCGACTCGATGCACCAAGCCATAATTTCTGTAAGTTTGGCTCTTGGGTAGGAGCAGATCGCGATGGCAATCCCTCTGTAACTTCTCAAGTGACATGGCAAACAGCATGCTACCAGCGTCAAATGGTACTGGAAAAATATATTCAGTCAGTGAAGCATTTGATTGACTTACTAAGTTTATCGCTTCACTGGAGTGATGTCTTGCCAGAATTACTCGAATCACTGGAACAAGATCAATCACAAATGAGTGAAGTTTATGAGGCGCTAGCGCTGCGTTACCGACAAGAGCCGTATCGTCTCAAGCTATCTTATTTGCTCAAGCGTTTAGAAAATACACGCGATCGCAACAGTCGCTTATATAACAGAGATTTACGCCAACGCGAAATTATCGAACCAGAAAGTGATTCACGAGGCATATACCGCTATAGCGCTGATTTCTTGGCTGAATTACGTCTCATTCAACGAAATTTAGAAGCAACTGGCTTAAGCTGTCGCGAATTAGAAAACTTGATTTGTCAAGTGGAAATTTATGATTTTAACTTGGCACATCTCGACATTCGGCAAGAATCATCGCGCCATGCTGATGTATTGCATGAAATTCTACAGTATCTACAAATCACACCTCGCTCATACAAAGATCTATCAGAAGTAGAACGCGTTGAGTGGTTGGTTTCAGAATTACAAACTCGTCGCCCTTTAATTCCAGCGGAATTACCTTTTACGCCTCAGACGACTGAGGTCATTGAAACATTTCGTGTTGTGCGATCGCTTCAGCAAGAGTTTGGTTCGGGCATCTGCCAAACATACATTATCAGCATGAGTCATGAAGTGAGTGACCTGCTAGAAGTGTTACTTCTCGCCAAAGAAGCAGGCTTGTACGATCCCGCAACAGGCACAAGTACGCTGCAAGTTGTGCCTTTGTTTGAAACTGTTGAAGATTTACTCAGAGCACCCAAGGTAATGCAACAATTGTTTGAATTGCCTTTATACCGCGCATTACTTGCCGGTGGATATCAACAGCCATCAACAGAAGATAACACAACAGCACCACCGCCCCCTCCTTCAACATTGACACTCAATCTTCAAGAGGTGATGTTGGGGTATTCTGACAGTAATAAAGATTCTGGATTTTTAAGCAGTAATTGGGAAATTCATAAAGCCCAAAAAGCATTGCAGCAAATTGCAGAAGAGTTTGGTTTGCAGTTGCGGATTTTCCACGGACGTGGTGGATCGGTTGGTCGTGGAGGTGGACCAGCTTATGAAGCAATTTTGGCACAGCCTGGACATAGCATCAACGGCAGAATTAAGATTACTGAGCAAGGAGAAGTTTTGGCGTCAAAATATTCTTTGCCAGAACTAGCGGTTTATAATCTAGAAACTATTACAACTGCAGTTGTCCAAGCAAGCTTATTAAGGACTGGATTCGATAATATTCAACCTTGGAACGAAATTATTGAAGAACTCGCAGCGCGATCGCGCAGTCACTATCGTGCTTTAATCTATGAGCAACCAGACTTTATTGACTTTTTCCATCAAGTTACTCCCATAGATGAAATTAGCCAACTCCAGATTAGTTCTCGACCGGCTCGACGCCAAGGTGGAAAGAAAGATCTCAGTTCTTTACGTGCAATTCCTTGGGTATTTAGCTGGACACAAAGCCGTTTTCTTCTGCCAGCATGGTACGGTGTAGGCACTGCTTTACAAGAGTTTGTCAACGAAGAACCAGAAGAACACATCAAGCTGCTGCGCTATTTCTACCTCAAATGGCCTTTCTTTAAAATGGCGATTTCTAAAGTTGAAATGACTTTAGCAAAAGTAGATATTCAAATGGCAAAGCACTATGTTCAGGAACTCTCACAACCTGAAGACTTAGCCCGCTTTGAAAGACTGTTTGAGCAAATTGCCAACGAATTTTACCTCACAAGAGACTTAGTTTCAACAATCACTGGTCACAAACGTCTTTTGGATGGCGATCCAATTTTGCAAAAGTCTGTTCAATTACGCAATGGAACAATTGTACCTTTAGGCTTTTTGCAAGTTTCTTTGCTCAAGCGACTGCGTCAATGCACTAACACGACATCAGGGGTCATTCACTCGCGTTACAGTAAAGGTGAGTTGCTCCGTGGAGCGTTGCTTACAATTAATGGCATTGCTGCTGGCATGCGTAACACTGGTTGATGAAAGGATTGCGGCAAGTAAAACGAATTCTATTTTGTGCCTGTGTAGCATTAACAGTTGGAACTGTTAGTGCTTATGTTGGTAGTCGGATTAGCTTGAAAATTCAGCGTCAAAGATGCCAAGCTCAACCTTGGGGTTTGGAAACCGTATGTTATGCTTGGGCAGCACCAGGGGCTGTTTGGCAAGGTGGCACTACAGGATTGTACATAGGAACACTTTTAGGTGGAATCCTTGGTATCTTAGGAATTGCCAAAATTAGTGAAAAGCAGCTCACTATTAAAAATGATAAAAATGAGTTGACCGAATTAGAGTCATTTGCTAACGAAATAGAATTAAATGCTACTCAAAAGGCAGCATTAAAGCGATTTTTAATTCTAGTTATCCTTAAAATAGCTGCATGCGATCGTACTGATTCTGAAACTGAGGGCGTTACGCTATCAGTAGAAGAATTGGAACAATTATTTGCGACTGCAGAGCACAAGCAACTACTAAAAAAGCAGTTGACCCAAGAGCAATTAAGTCAGTTATTGGCAGAAATTAGCGCTTTTGCCCAAAACAGACAATTAAATCATTAGTAAACTTCTTCTCAAACTACAAATAACTAATCAGAGCTAACTTTCAAATTAAGTCGAGTAAAGAGATTTCCAATTCACTCGACTGGACATTGAGTATTCTTATTTTTAAGATATAGCATCCCAATCGTAATATAAATCAATTTACCCGTCTGCAGATGCTGTAGAGATTTGTAATTTTTCCCATGTTTTCCAAGTATTACTTTCTGTATCAAAACATCGCCAAGTAGCAAGGGAACTATCTTGATAGCAGATCAGAACACGCCTACTCGCGGGGTAACTTGAAGAAAAGTATTCCATAAACTGTTCTAAAGGAAAAGTTTTGCGACTCAGACGTTTGGCAACTGCTTGATTGGGACATTCTATCAGCAATGCAGTTTTTCCACCAAGTTGAGTTAGAGAAAAAATACACATTCTTAAAATAGCTCTTAACCAACTTTCGGAATAATCGAAATACTCATCTACTAGTCTGTTAGTCATTGCTTTTTGTAGAGAGCGGTCTTGTGGATCAGGAACGTAAAAATCAGTCATGGAAAAACGAGGGTGAAAGTATGCATTTGGCTAGAGGTTAGATCAAAAGCTTTGATGGTGGCAAGTGTTTGTTTACTCAATTTTGTGAAAAATTCCATTAGAATTTGATTGCTACTGTACTTGCAGGTAACAAATTAGGGTTTGCTGATCGCAGCAGTAGTTCATGGCAACGATCGCTCCTGATAAAATGCAACCGTAGAGTATGACAGCAATCACCATGACTTCTCAAAATTCGATGAATCAAACTACAGGTGCAGATGCAGTTGATGTAGCCATTGCATCGGGAATTGACTTTGATGGAACTCCTATTCCTTCTGCAAAATTAGAACTCTATCGCCAAGTTATGGCACTAGAAGCAGGTAGGCAGCGTAGTGGCGTTTCTAATACAATGCGATCGCGAATCGTGCGAATTGGTGCGAAGCATATTTCTCAGGTAGAACTTAATCAAATGCTAATTGATGCCGATTTTGCTCCGCTTAAAGACAAAGAAATTGCCTTTTACTACGGTGTAAAGTAGTTATTTAGGCGCTTAAATTGAGGAAATGCGATCGCATTCTTACATAGCAATGCTCAGTTGTAGTTGACTCATGGCATAATTACCAGCAATAGCCCGTCAGCCTTGAATATTAATTGCTTATGTCCCCATTTGACGCTAAACCAGCGCTACTTGTCCTTGCAGATGGAACTGTTTATCGTGGTTTTTCTTTCGGTGCTCCTGGAACCACAATAGGAGAAGTTGTTTTTAATACAGGGATGACAGGCTATCAAGAAGTCTTAACAGATCCAAGCTACTGCGGTCAAATTGTCATCTTTACTTATCCGGAACTCGGTAACACTGGTGTCAATCCAGAAGATGAAGAATCCCATCGACCACAGATTCGAGGTGCTATAGCTCGTAATATCTGTGATAAGCCTAGTAATTGGCGCTCAACTGATAGCTTGCCAGATTATCTTAAGCAGCATAATATCCCAGGCATATATGGTATCGACACCCGCGCTCTTACTCGCAAAATTAGAGCTTTTGGTGCTATGAACGGGGGCATTTCTGCTGAGATTCTGGATGAATCTGAGCTACTTGAGCAAGTTACAGCAGCCCCCAGTATGAAAGGGTTAAATCTTGTACGGGAAGTTACAACTGCTAATGTTTACGAATGGTCTGATCCCACTACATCAATTTGGGAATTTAAGCCTGTTACTCAAGAAAATGCTACAGAACCTTTGACAGTAGTAGCGATTGATTTTGGTGTCAAGCGAAATATCCTGCGTCGCTTGGCAAGTCACGGCTGTCGAATTGTTGTCGTTCCTGTAAATACTCCATCTGAAGAAATTTTGAAATACAACCCTGACGGGATTTTTCTATCCAATGGTCCTGGCGATCCCGCAGCAGTTATAGAAGGAATTGAAACAACAAAAGCACTGTTAGCAAGCCAAAAACCGATGTTCGGTATTTGTATGGGGCATCAAATCTTAGGTCAAGCTCTCGGTGCAGAAACATTTAAACTTAAGTTTGGGCATCGCGGTCTTAATCAACCTGCTGGTCTTAAACAACGTGTAGAAATTACCAGTCAAAACCATAGTTTTGCGATCGACGCCAATTCATTACCTGCTGCGGATATCGAAGTCACGCATCTCAACTTAAATGATTCTACCGTTGCTGGATTGCGACACAAGTCACTGCCTTTATTTTCAGTGCAGTATCACCCAGAAGCAAGTCCAGGTCCTCACGATGCTGACTATCTATTTGAGCAGTTTGTCAAATTGATGCGCGAGGCGAAGCAGGAACGAGTGACTAGTGGCTAGAGTGGGCGAGTAGGCGAGTGGGAGTGTGGGTAATATAGTTTTGAGTTTTGGAAAGCGAAGAAAGGTGCCGGAGGCATTTATTAAAAGAATTTTGAACTTTGAGTTTTCATAACTCAACACTTCACGACTCTTTTAGTTTCCCGCCTACCCGCCTACACCACGACCCTCTGCCCTTCTGCTCTCCTACTCTCAATTTCTCCCTCATGGTAGTAGACAAGATCTCAAAAAAGATTTTATACTTGATCCTCAACTTTAAACATTTTAATTAAGGTTTAGATAGGAGGGTATTATTGCTGAGCCACTAAATATTACGGTTAGTTTGAGAGGAACTCGCGAAGTGCGGGATAACTATCAATTATTCCGGTTCACGGGTCTATTAGATGCTTTTTCTGAGCCTACCTTTCGTAAAGTCATTGGTAAATGTATCGATGAAGGACCAAAAAACATCATTTTGGACCTCTCACAGATTGACTTCGTCGATAGTTCAGGTCTAGGCGCTCTAGTGCAACTGGCAAAACAGGCACAAAACGCCGAGGGCACTTCACAGATTGTTACCAATGCCCGCGTGACTCAAACAGTTAAGCTGGTTCGTCTAGAGCAATTTCTCTCCCTGCGACCTTCAGTGGAAGTAGCTCTAGGAAATATTAAATAGTCATGACCTGGCAACAGAAAAGCTAACGCATAGCTATCCGGTTGTATTATCTGGGTAGCTTAATTTTTTAATATGACAGCTAATGACTACAAGGTTAGTTGAGTAAATTTTAAAAGCAAATAAGCAGTATGTAGCTTAACGACTGTGAAAGCTCTTAATACTTATTATTGAAGGCGATCGCTAGTAATAATTGCTCGCCTGAGTCTTGTAGAGGTTGGGGATCGAGGATAATAAAAGATTATTTAACATGAACTTGGCTGTGTTGCCAAACTGCTTGTCACTTAATTTTTGTCTGATTGCTGATTCAGGTATCAAGGATAATCTAAATTGTGAACCCAAAGGAGGAAGAGCTACTTGATGGCTCATCTATAATAGAAAGTAAATTAAATGTTAAATTAGGTCAACTGCTACCAGCCTTGGCGAACGAGTTATCGCAATTACAAGCAATTTCTCCTCAGGCTTTGGCGTATTTAGGAGATGCAGTTTATGAGCTTTATATTAGGAGTTATTACCTACTGCCACCCAAGCGCTCCCAAGCTTATCATCGTTTAGTAGTGGCACAAGTAAGAGCAGAAGCACAGGCATTACATTTGCGATCGCTGACTCCTTACCTGACTAGCACTGAATTAGATATAGTCCGTCGCGGTCGAAATGCTGCAACTAAACCTCCTAAGCGAGTGAATCCGGAAATTTATCAACAGGCATCTAGTTTAGAAACTTTAGTCGGCTATCTGTATCTCACTAACTGTCAACGTCTCACTCAGTTATTACACAAACTGGACTTTGAGCAGCAGAGCAATGAGTAATGGAAGTTATCTCTCTATACTGAAATTGATTAAGACTGTCGGTTAAATTCAAATAATAGAGATGCCCAACAGAACTTAACATTTTAACTATTACATAAATGGCTAACAAACCACAGAAATTTAGATCTACGGGCGGAGCAAAGCGAAATAAGCCAGTAAAAATCAGGGGTAATGCAACCTCAAAACCTTTGCTCAAATCTCCAAAGCAGGTTGACGTTACACCGACAAGACCTGCTATTCGTAACGTTGATACAGAAGAGTCAACTTCAAAAGAAGACAACGACTTAATCTATGGACGTCATCCTGTCTTAGCTGCCCTAGAAAATCAAAGACAGCTTAACCGCATTTGGATTACCTCACGCCTGCGCTACGATTCCCGTTTTCATTCGTTAGTGACGCAAGCCAAAGAAAACGGTACGGTTATTGATGAAGTTGACTCTAGACGATTGGATCAAATTACTCATCATGCAAATCATCAAGGAGTTGCTGCTCAAATTGCGCCTTATGCGTATAGCGATTTAAGCGAACTAATCGATAAAGCTAAAGCTAAAACTGAGGCACCTGTGGTCGTAGCAGTAGAAGGTATTACTGATCCCCACAATTTAGGAGCGATTATTCGGACGGCTGAGGCGATCGGGGCGCAGGGACTCGTCATACCTCAAAGACGAGCAGCAGGAATTACCTCTAGCGTTATGAAAGCAGCTGCTGGTGCTTTGGAAAACTTTCCTGTTGCTAGAGTCGTTAATTTCAGTCGGGCTTTAGAAGAACTTAAACAGGCTGGATTTTGGATTTATGGTACAGCCGCAACAGCAAGCCAACCACTTCATACAGTGCAATTTTCAGGGTCTATTGTTTTAGTTATTGGTGCTGAAGGAGAAGGTTTGAGTTTGTTGACACAACGCTGCTGTGATGTGTTGGTGTCGATTCCACTTTTGGGTAATACCCCAAGCTTGAATGCCTCAGTGGCAGCTGGAATGGCTCTGTATGAAATTTACCGCCAACGATGGTTAAATATGCTTCATTTAGAAAAATTAAAATAAGATAATTTGAAAAAAGAAGCGTAACAGAGTATAACAAAGTGTGAAGTACTTAGAAGCAGTAGCAGACCGCGTCACATCTGTAACCAATTGACAAAACAGCAAAAACCATGAAGACATTTTGGAATAGTTTTAAAGAAGTTTTAACTAATCTCTTTCATAGCTTAGGCTGGGCTTGGTGGGTAGAAATTGTTACACAGAATCCGCGCTGCACGTATTACTTTGGTCCTTTCTTGAGTGTTAAGGAAGCAAATGCTGCCAAAGCTGGGTATCTAGAGGATTTAGAACAAGAAGGCGCACAAGGGATCGTTGTAGCAGTCAAGCGCTGCAAACCTAAGAATTTGACAGTTGCTGATGACTTAGGAGATATGATTCAGCCTAAAGCCACACCAATTTTTAGCGGTCAGATGTAAAAAAGAGGGGAGAAATAGCAATTAGCTCACACACACTCCTACTCTACAAGGCTCCTGTACTCCCACACCAACCACGAGTTCCTAATCACTCCTTGACAACTTCAGGGTGTTGAATAATCCATTGGTCAACATCACTCAACACCTGTTGAGGAATTTCCCACGGGAAAAGATGAGCTGTGTTTGGGTAGCAGTGCCATTGGCAATATTTTAAATGTCGCGCAGTTTCAAGGCTCGATTCAGCAGTGATATGAAAATCGCTTGCTCCGGCTAGCACTAAGCTGGGACACTCAATTTTGTGCAAGTCTGATAAGCGATCATAACCAGATTGTAAAGCAGTATTTAATGCTCGTTGCGCAGCAGCAGAAGTTTGGAGGTATGCAGCGATCGCATCAGTAGCTAGATAGCGATAGGCAGTAGAAGAATGTTGTTGAATGAGGTAGCGGTAGAGCGATCGCTTACCAAATGTTTCAATATTCCACTGCCAACTTGGTTGTAACCAGTTTAAAACAGATGCGACACCAGTGTACACATTATCTTGCCAGCTAATCGATGGATGATTTCCTCTGGGACGCGCTGCAGTTGCGACGAGAATTAACCCGCTAACTTGTTCGGGCAATTTGAGTGCGAGTTCCATTGCTAGAATTCCTCCCAAAGACCAGCCGAGAACTAAGCAGCGCTGAATATCAAAGCGGTTTATTAGTGCTTCCAAGTCTAGTAAGTGATCGGTCATCGAAAAATTTTGTTGCGTACGACTGCTGCCGTATCCGCGTAAATCTGGGGCAACTGTACGGAAACGCTGAGATAAATGGTTGGTAAAAACAGACAGACTACGCCCTGAACCTGGATGACCATGTAAGCAGAGAATGGGGAAGCCGTTTCCTTGAATATGAACGTTGAGATTGATAGGTTGAACAGCTTGAGGTAAAGACACTAGAGAAAAATGAGTGGCAATATATTTAATATAGGTGGGAAGTGGTAATAGGTAATAGAGAGTTATGAATGTTGAGTGTTGAGTTTCAGAAAGTTAAGAAAATTCTTTGATTCAAAACTCAAAACTTTTTATGTAAGTCCTGAATTAAACTAAATAATCTGGATCGCAAGTTAAAGGAGCAAAAAATGGCATCCATCCGCGAGTTGCACCAACAACTAGTGAGCAAAGAGCGCTCTGCGGTTGAAATTACTCAAGAAGCCTTGCAGCGCATTGCAGCCTTAGAGCCGAAATTACACAGCTTCTTATCGGTGACAGCAGATACGGCGTTAGCACAGGCACAAGCAGTAGATGCCAAAATCGCTGCGGGGGAAGAAATCGGGGTACTCGCAGGAATTCCGATTGGGATTAAGGACAATATGTGTACCAAAGGAATTCGGACAACGTGTGCTTCTAAAATACTGGAAAACTTTGTACCGCCGTATGAATCCACTGTGACACAAAAGTTAGCAGACGCAGGTACTGTCATGGTAGGCAAAACCAATTTAGATGAATTTGCTATGGGCAGTTCTACCGAGAACTCAGCATTTCAATCTACTGCAAATCCTTGGGATCTTGAACGAGTTCCTGGTGGTTCTTCTGGTGGTTCTGCAGCGGCGGTAGCAGCACAAGAATGTGTCGTTTCCATAGGTTCTGATACTGGAGGTTCAATTCGTCAACCAGCATCGTTTTGCGGCGTTGTTGGCATGAAACCGACTTACGGTTTAGTGTCGCGTTATGGTTTAGTGGCGTTTGCTTCATCTTTAGATCAAATTGGACCATTTGGACGCACAGTAGAAGACGCTGCAATTTTACTCGGCGCGATCGCAGGCTACGATCCCAAAGATTCCACAAGTCTCAAAGTTGAAATTCCAGACTACACGCAAGCTTTAAAACCTGATGTCAAAAATCTCCGCATTGGCATTATCAAAGAAACCTTCGGCGCAGGATTAGATCCAGCGGTGGAACAAGCTGTCACAAAAGCGATTGAACAACTTAAGGATTTAGGAGCAGAAATTCAAGAAATTTCCTGCCCTCGCTTTCGCTATGGATTGCCTACTTACTACATTATTGCGCCCTCGGAAGCTTCAGCAAACTTGGCACGTTACGACGGTGTAAAGTACGGCTTGCGCACCTCAGATGCCGAAAATCTCCTCTCGATGTATAACCGCACTCGTGCTGCTGGGTTTGGCACTGAAGTCAAACGGCGAATTATGGTGGGAACTTACACGCTGTCAGCAGGCTATTACGATGCGTATTATTTAAAGGCGCAAAAAGTCCGCACCCTGATTAAGCAAGACTTTGAAAATGCGTTTGCCAATGTTGATGTTTTAGTGTGTCCAACTGTACCTACAACGGCATTTAAGGCGGGAGAAAAGACGGACGATCCCCTAAGTATGTACTTGACTGATTTGATGACAATTACCGTCAATCTCGCGGGTTTGCCAGGAATGAGTATTCCTTGTGGTTTTGATGACAAAGGTTTACCAATTGGATTGCAGTTGATTGGAAACGCACTGCGCGAAGACCTGCTATTTCAAGTTGCTTATGCTTATGAGCAAGCTACCGAGTGGCACAAACATACTCCCAAATTGTTGAAAACATAGCGATCTCCACAGTCAGTGTCAGTATAGTGATGCACAGCAATAAGTTTTTTATCATAACTTTGTGCATCCGTACGCAAGTAGAAGGGTATCCATGCTCAACAAATTATCTTTGAGGTGGCTGCTGAGTGCTGGGTTAGTTGCTGCACTCTTTTATATCGGGTTAAGCGTCTATCTATTTTTTCAGCAAACCCGCTTTATTTTTTTTCCTTCACCCGTTATTCAAACGACACCAGAGTTTTTTAACCTCCGCTATCAAGAAGTATGGCTACCTGTTACCACAACCACAAAGCAAGTAGAACGCATTCATGGCTGGTGGATTCCTGCGACTCAATCCAATGGCAAAGTACTACTATATTTGCACGGCAACGGAATTAACATTGGTGCAAATGTTGCTCATGCCCATCGATTTCACCAGATGGGTTTTTCAGTCTTACTAATTGATTATCGTGGCTACGGGCGCAGTGAGGGGGCTTTCCCTTCTGAAGTGAGTGTTTACCAAGATGCTGCGGTGGCATGGGATTATCTTGTAAACCAGCGACAAATTGATCCGAGTCAGATTTTTATTTATGGGCATTCTTTAGGTGGTGCGATCGCCATTCACCTAGCACTACAACAACCTAATGCGGCAGGATTAATTATCGAAAGCTCGTTTACTTCAATCCGTGCCATGATCGATTTTCAGCGTGCCTACCGTATATTTCCTGTTGATTTAATTTTACGTCAGCGCTTCGACTCAATTAGTAGAATCAATGCACTACAAGTCCCTGTTTTATTTCTTCACGGTACTGCCGATTGGCAAGTTCCTGCGCAAATGAGCGAACAACTCTACGCTGCTGCACCTGAACCAAAGCAGTTGGTTTTGATTCCTGGTGCGGGACATAATAATGTCGCAGAAGTTGCAGGTTCTAAATATTTTCAAGTGGTACAAAACTTTGTTCGACAAGTCGCAACTCAACAAGTGGCGGAATACTAGAACACATGGAGTTAAAAGATGCAATTACAACTAAATCAGTTAGAGGTTAAGCCAGGGCAAAGAGTACTACTACGAAACATCAGCTGGAACGAATTTGAGCAGATTTTAGATGAGTTAGGAAATTCCCGTGCTTCCCGACTTGCCTACTATAAAGGACTGTTGGAAATTATGGTACCGCTGGCAGAACACGAAGATGGCAAGATTCTCATCAGTAACCTAGTCGAGATTTTGTTAGAAGAACTCAATATTGAATTTAGAAATCTTGGCTCTACTACCTTTAAACGTAAAGATATGGCAAGTGGTGTAGAACCTGATGCTTGCTTTTATATCCAGCATGAAGCGGCAATTAGAGGTAAAGATAAAATTGATGTTAACGTTGATCCACCACCTGATTTAGCAATTGAAATTGATATTACAAGTGCTTCCGAAATTAAAAAAAGTAGCTATGAAGCTTTAGGTGTTCCTGAGTTGTGGATTTATGATGGGCGATCGCTACAAATATATGTATTGCAACATCAGTATGTCGCAACACATCAAAGTCAGATTTTTCCTAACTTACCGATTGTAGAAGTCATTCCCCAATATGTTGCCCAGAGTAAGGTGCAGGGAAGAAACGCAGCGATCAAGGCTTTTCGGGTTTGGATACAACAGTTGTCATTTTTGTGAGGCGATCGCTCATCATGTCACGCCAACAAATTATTGCCATGGGTGGCGGTGGTTTCTCGATGGAACCAGAGAACTTGCTACTAGATCAATACATCCTCGATTTAGTCAATAAAGAAAAACCAAAAGTTTGCTTCGTCCCTACCGCGAGTGGTGATGCAGAAGATTACATCACAAGGTTTTATGCTTCCTACTCAACACTACCATCCACACCTTCACATCTATCACTATTTAAGCCGCCACATGCTGATCTAAGAACTTTAGTACTAGAGCAAGATGTTATTTATGTAGGAGGTGGAAATACAAAGAACCTGCTGGCGCTTTGGAAGGAGTGGGAACTGGACAAAATTCTTAAAGAAGCATGGGAAAATGGTGTCATTCTTGCTGGTTTAAGTGCAGGTTCGATCTGCTGGTTTGAGCAAGGAGTCACCGATTCGCTTCCTGGAGAATTAACAGTGTTACCTTGTCTTGGGTTGCTTCAGGGTAGCAATTGTCCGCATTATGACGGAGAATTAGAAAGAAGACCTGCTTACCATCGTTTACTATCAGCAGGATACATCAGTGATGGATATGCCGCAGATGATGGTGTGGCACTGCATTTTGTTGAGAATAGACTAGAAAAAATCGTCAGCTCTCGTCCAAATGCAAAAGCTTATAGACTACAAAAGATGGCAGCTGAAATTCAAGAAACTCTCTTAGAAACAGTATACTTGGGTGCTGAATCAGCCAAAAATCAGAAGGCTACATAATATGCCCAAGAAAATTAGAGAAATACAACAATATTGTTAAAAGCAGGGTTTACATACAAACCTGCAAAAGGTAGCCATACTAAGTAGATACATCCACAATTATCTCAATCAATAATTATAGTGGGTAAAGATGGCGATGATGCAAAAAAAATATTTAGAAAAACAAGTTTATCAAACAATTAATCAATTAAAACAAATAAATGAAAAGGAGATAGAAGAATGAAATACACTATTATTCAATGGTCAGACGAGGATCAATGCTTTATTGTCATCCTACCTGAATTTAATAATATTATGCAGCCAGTAACCCACGGAAACACCTACGAAAAAGCTTTAAAAAATGCTCAAGAAGTTTTAGAATTTTTAGTAAAATCAGCAGTAGAAGATGGTGAAATTTTGCCAGAACCTTTAATTGTAGGAAAGTCGTTTCAAGTGGCTTAAATCTTAGTTATTTAATTCTCTTATTATAAAGTTTATGTCTTTTGTAGGTCTACACATTCATAGTGATTACAGCTTGCTTGACGGTGCAAGTCAAATACCAGAACTGATTGATCGAGCAAATGAGTTGGGTATGAAAGCGATCGCACTGACCGATCACGGTGTCATGTATGGTGCAATCGAACTGATTAAAATTTGCCGAAACAAAAACGTTAAGCCAATTATTGGCAATGAAATGTATGTTATTAATGGAGATATTGAGGAGAAAAAACGTCGCCCTCGTTATCACCAAGTTGTTTTAGCAAAAAACACAAAGGGTTACAAAAATCTTGTTAAATTAACAACAATCTCTCACCTTAAAGGTATTCAAGGTAAAGGAATTTTCTCGCGCCCTTGTGTGAATAAAGAGCTATTAAAAGAATATCATGAAGGACTAATTGTTACTAGTGCTTGTTTAGGTGGAGAAGTACCGCAAGCGATTTTGCGAGGAAGATTAGATATTGCACGGAAAGTAGCACAAGAATATAAGGATATATTTGGTAATGATTATTATTTAGAAATTCAAGACCACGGTTCTCAAGAAGACCGAATTGTTAATATTGAAATTATTAAAATTGCTCGGGAATTAGATATTAAGTTTATTGCTACAAACGATTCGCATTATATTTCTTGCTTCGACGTAGAAGCACACGACGCTTTGTTGTGCATTCAAACAGGAAAACTCATTGCAGAAGATAAACGGATGCGATACAGCGGAACAGAGTATCTCAAATCTGCGGAAGAGATGAGTCAGCTGTTTCGCGATCATTTACCTGATGATGTGATTCAAGAAGCGATCGCCACCACGTTGGAAATTGCTGATAAAGTTGAACCTTACCATATCATGGGCGAACCGCGAATTCCTAATTATCCAGTTCCCGCAGGACACACCGCCGATACTTTTCTAGAAGAAGTCGTCTGGGAGGGAATGCTAGAACGCTTCAGAAAGCGATCGCGCAGTGAAATTGATCCAACATATAAAGAAAGGTTGGATTATGAACTAAAGATGATCCAACAAATGGGTTTTTCTACGTACTTTTTAGTTGTGTGGGACTATATTAAATACGCTAGAGATCACCAAATTCCTGTAGGTCCTGGACGGGGTTCTGCAGCCGGTTCTTTAGTCGCTTATGCTTTAAAAATTACAAATATTGACCCTGTTCATCACGGATTGTTATTTGAACGATTTTTGAATCCTGAGCGTAAATCAATGCCTGATATTGATACAGATTTCTGTATCGAAAGACGCGATGAAGTTATTGAATATGTAACAGAAAAATACGGCACAGATCGAGTTGCCCAAATTATTACTTTCAACCGTCTTACTTCTAAAGCTGTTTTAAAAGACGTGGCACGGGTATTAGATATTCCCTATGGTGAAGCTGACCGGATGGCAAAGCTAATTCCTGTAGTGCGCGGTAAGCCAACTAAGCTTGCCGTGATGATTTCTGATGCAACTCCAGCACCAGAGTTTAAAGAGAAATATCAAAATGATCCTAAAGTCCGTCACTGGGTTGATATGGCAATTCGGATTGAAGGAACTAACAAAACCTTTGGCGTTCATGCTGCAGGAGTTGTTATTTCTTCAGAACCTTTAGATGAGATTGTTCCATTGCAAAAAAATAATGATGGTTCAGTTATCACCCAGTATTTTATGGAAGATTTGGAATCACTGGGATTGCTGAAGATGGACTTTTTGGGATTGAAAAATTTAACTCTTATTCAGAAAACAATCGAGTTAATCAAACAAAACCAGAATATCGAGATTGATCCCGACTATCTACCCTTAGAAGAAAGAAAAGTTCAAAAAATCTTAGCTAAGGGCGAAGTCAAAAAAATGCCCCAGGAAGTAGAGAAAACTTATAAAGTTCTTGAAGAAGGTGAACTTGAAGGCATTTTTCAACTTGAGTCTTCAGGAATGCGGCAAATTGTTCGCGATTTAAAGCCTTCGTGTATTGAAGATATTTCTTCAATTTTGGCATTATACCGTCCTGGACCTCTCGATGCTGGGCTTATTCCCAAGTTTATTAACCGCAAGCACGGTCGCGAAGAATTAGACTACATTCATCCACTATTAGAGCCAATATTAAATGAAACTTATGCAGTCTTAGTCTATCAAGAGCAAATCATGAAAATGGCTCAAGATTTAGCCGGATATTCTTTAGGACAAGCAGATCTTTTACGGCGGGCTATGGGTAAAAAGAAAGTTTCCGAGATGCAAAAACATCGAGAAGCTTTTGTTGATGGTGCAGCTAAAAATGGCGTTAGAAAGCAAGTAGCGGAAGAATTGTTTGACCAGATGGTCAAGTTCGCGGAGTATTGTTTTAACAAATCCCATTCGACTGCTTACGGTTATGTCACTTATCAAACAGCATATTTAAAAGCAAATTACCCTGTAGAATACATGGCAGCACTGCTGACAGCGAACAGCGGTGATACGGATAAGCTCCAAAAATATCTTTCTACGTGTCTGAATATGAATATTCAGATTGAACCACCAGATATTAACCGCTCTGGGGTGGATTTTACACCTGTAGCTGGTAAGATTTTGTTTGGCTTATCAGCTGTCAGAAATGTTGGACAAGGCGCGATCGCATGGATTTTAGAAGCCCGTAATGAGGGCGGTGAATTTCAATCTCTTGCCGATTTATGCGATCGCGTCGATCTGCGTGCTGTGAATCGCCGTACCTTAGAAGCTTTAATTCATTGCGGTGCTTTTGATAAACTCGAAGCTAATCGCAACCAACTGATTCAAGACCTTGAGTTAGTGATCGATTGGGCGCAATCGCGTGCGAAAGATCGTGCGAGTGGTCAAGTTAATTTATTTGATTGGAGTGGGACAACTAATAATGACGATAACACTAGTTATGACTTAGCACCCAAAGCCCCTTCTGTTGCAGACTACCCACCTATGGAAAAACTGCGATGGGAAAAAGAATTACTTGGTTTTTACGTTTCCGATCATCCGTTGAAGTCTCTTCGTTCTCGGGCACAAATTTTATCGCCGATAAATCTATCGCAATTGGGCGATCAAAAAGATAGTACTTTGGTGTGTGCCGTGGTCATGGTGACTAATATTAAACCAGTAGTCACTAAAAAAGGCGATCGCATGGCGATTTTACAAATAGAAGATTTAACTGGACAAACTGAAGCCGTTGTATTTCCAAAAGCTTACGAACGTATTGGCATATCCCTCGTTGCTGATGCCAGAATGGTCGTTTGGGGTAAAGTAGATCGCCGTGATGACCAACTTCAGTTGATTGTAGAAGATGCTGAATCAATTGAAACTGTGCAGCTAGTTATGGTGGAACTCGATCCTCAGCAAGCGGCAACTCTTGATTATCAACACCGCTTGAAAACTATTTTACAAGAACAGTTGGGTGAGAAAGATAAGGCAAAGATTCCTGTGCTGGCGCTAGTAAAATTAGGCGATCGCAATCAATTAGTCCGCTTCGGGCGTCAGTTTTGGGTACAAAATGGTCAAGCAACGGTAGAAATGCTTAAAACTGCCAGCTTTTCTGCTTACACTCAACCAATTGCTAGTCAATTCTAATGCTGCCTTCTTTTGTAATTCAATTTTGTTTTCTTTGGAGTTGCCACGTGTAGAACAAAGAGAGTACGGGAAAATTATGATCTGTTGCAGCTATTTTGGAGACTGATATGGTAATGTTCGATATGCTTGGGACAGGGAAGATGCTTCAAGCTGTTGGTCTTAATGACTTTTAATAATGAACCTTAAATTCGCCTAAATAACTCCTGAAAAATATAAATATTTTATTAAGCTATTTTCTTTTTAAGATATATTTATTACATCTAATTAAAGTGGCTTAAGTAATTTTACTAGTATAACGTAAATAAAATGTGATGATACTAGGCGTTGACCTCCAAAAGCATAAAGATTTAATAAAGATTTGCGTGATACGACCAGGCATTTCCACATATTCTATGAAGATTTGGTAAAGATTTCTGTGATAGTAAGTAGGACACTTCTGTGCTGGGGAGTATCCGCGTAAAAATACTACGTATGTCCTATCGGGTTATGTGAAATTCAGCCGAGCTAGTTTAGCTGAGAGTTGCATAAAAACACTATTAGGCGTTGCAGATTCATAAATTAATTCACGATGAGACATTAGCTCTTAACACCTGAAATATTCTTACTTTTCTTAAAAGTGTAAGTATGGCTTACTTACTTCTGTGTACTGCCCCAATTCAACATTGCTGCGTTATTAGCGTCCGGCAGTACCAGCTATGTCAAATAATTAAGGATTTCTAATGTTAAACCTTGATTTTTCTTTCGCGATTCCTGACACAGTTGTAGATAAAGATGGTCAAGGCACCGGATTCACATCGGTAGAGCCTAACAGCAGTGGGGATCATTATCAACCGAGTCAAATTGATCTCGACACAACCGCTAAAAAACTGACTCTAACTGCAACAAAGGGTAGTAGTGCCTGGACAAACAACTCACTAAAAAACGCACTACAGCGCGGAATTGATGACACTAAACCGTTTACAATTAGCACGCGGTTACAAGGATCGCCCACTAAATTTGCAACTGCTTTTCAGCAAGGTGGCGTTTTTTTTGGTTCGGATCAAGATAATTATGTCAAGCTTGTTGTCATCAATACTGGTGGCGCGAATGGCTTGAGACTTCAGTTTTTCAAAGAAGAAAACGGAGTAGGCTCAAGTATTGGAGAAATTTCTAATCTCAATTGGAGAAATATCAATACGCTGGACCTTTATCTCACAGGCGATCCTGAGACAAAAACGTTTAAGGCAGCTTACCGCGTTAACTCAAATACAGCACCAGCTACTGTCGTCAATCAGTCTGCCACAATTAAGGCAAATACACCCTTTTTTATTGCCAATTCTGGTAACACTACTGCTGGTATCTTAGCTTCTACAACGAATGCACCCAATGTTGCAGTTGCGTTTGATCAGTTTGGCATTGCTCAAGAAATTAAAGTCAACTTTCAACCCAACAACGCGAATCTACCATCAGGTTTTGTCACAGACAATGGCGCAGGATTCAATAACGTTCGTGGCTATGGTTGGGTTAGAAATGGAACAAGTACACCTTTAAACATTGGGCAATTTGCCCGCGATCGCGATCGCCTAGGTGTGGATCAACGCATTGATACTTTACTGCATATGCAGTATCCCAATACTCCTGCGGCAGCTTGGGAAATGGCAGTTCCGAATGGACTGTACAGCGTGAGTGTCAGCGTTGGTGATGGACCAAACCCCAATGGAGTCTATGACAGCAAGCACTCAATTCGCGTTGAAGGTGTGACCGCAATTGACAAATTCCAAAGCACTGCGCTGCAAGAATATAAGCTAGAAACCGTTAAAGTGAATGTCAACGATGGTAGGTTGACAATTGATGCGATCGGTGGAACTAACACCAAAATCAACTTCATCGAAATCTTTAACATCACCCCAGGAAAACACCCTAACATTACAGGATTTGCAGTTGATCGTGATACACAGGGTAGAGCATATCTCAATACATCGATTAATGTAGATGTAGCGCTGGCACGTGCAGGCATAGGTGTTGAAGCTAACAGCTTAAATGCATCAACTGTAAAACTGTATCGGACAAAAGATGGTCAACAAGTTCCTGGACTTGTAGGAACAAGTGGCGGCAATGATGTTATTGTCTACCAACCTAGTCAGAATTTAGCCCCTAACACTAACTACACCTTCATCGTTACAAACAACGTCAAAGACGAATCGGGTACAAGCTTCAACACGAGTAGTTTCACGTTTAATACAGGAAACACGACTACCAATCCGACTGATAACCGAGTTAATTTCACCCAACAGTCTGTATACCAAGGTGCACCACTAGCAAGTTTAACTGTTGGTCCTGATGGCAAATTATATGCTGCTGGACTCGATGGCAAAATCCGCCGTTGGAACATCAATACAGGTTCGGGTCAATTATCAAATTTGCAAACTTTTGCACCAGCAAAGCTAGATGGTCGTGCAATTATTGGTATTGCCTTCGACCCCAACAACCCCAATAATCTTTGGATTTCGCATAACGATCCACTTTTTCCTCAACCAGCAAAAGACTTTACAGGTGCCATCTCCAAGCTGGTTCTTAATTCCAATACAAACTCTTTTAATGCCAATATCCAAGACTATGTCGTTGGTTTACCACGCTCAGCCAAAGATCATCTCAGCAATAGCCTCGCGTTTGGTTCAGACGGTAAACTTTACATGACCCAGGGTAGCAATAGTGCGTTGGGTGCGCCAGATACAGCTTGGGCAAATCGACCTGAGCGATTGTTAACTGCTGCGGTTTTGCAAATTGATCCTTACAGAAATGCCCCTATTGGTGGCTTTAATGTCCAAACCGAAAACTACGGCGGTAAACAAGGAAACTATAATCCTTTTGCCATTAATGCCCCAGTCAAAATTTATGCTACTGGTATCCGGAATGCTTACGACTTAGTTTGGCATAGTAACGGTAGCTTATACGTACCGACAAACGGCAGTGGTGCTAATGGTAATACTCCAGATGATCCCAGAACTTCAAGAAATGAAGCATTACAAAAAGTTGCTGCTCAAAATGACTACTTATATAGAGTAGTAGAAAGCGGTTACTACGGTCATCCGAATCCCAAACGTGGGGAGTACATTCTCAATGGCGGTAATCCGACAAATGGTGTCGATCCAGCTGAAGTAGTGAGAATCGTTGATCCTGTTACTAATGCTGTATATGCAGGTTATCCGGTTGGTGTTCAGCCAGATCCTAACTTCTCAGGCTTTGCTTACGATTTTGGACGCAATAAATCACCCAATGGCGCCATTGAATACAAGAGCAATACTTTCGGAGGCGCTTTGAAAAACAAGCTGCTTGTTACACAGTACAGCGGCGGCAATGACATATTGGCACTAGAACCAGGTGCTAACGGCAACGTTCCTAGAGGAAATGTCACCCGCATTGTTTCTGGGTTAAACGATCCTTTGGATTTAGTGGAAGACACAAGAACAAATGCTGGCAATTTGTACGTTGCAGAACTCATTCAGGGCGGTGCTGCAGGTCAGATTTCACTGTTGAAAGTAAGTTAACACAACAAGCGATCGTTAAAGGAGAATCTTCATGCCTGCTGATTTAAGCTTAGACTTTTCAGCAGCAACCCCAGGAACAGTAGCAGATAAAAACGGATGCTGAATTTGCAATTTAGAACCAAACAAGATCTTTGCCTCAGTTTCCGCTCTTGAGGTTTTGAGTGCATCTAGTGAGTAAAGTGACGAGTGATACAATTTATGCCACCTGTGAATTGACTTTTTATGAAGTTATCAGGCGGGATAAGTGACCAGAGGAGTGTTTTCGTGCCGACATATTTAAGCTTGGATTTTTCAACAGCAACACCAGGAACAGTAGCAGATAAAAACGGATTAGGAACAGGATTCAGCTCAGTCCAAGCAAACAGTACAGGCGATGCCTATGACCTAAGTTTGATCAATGTCGATACAGCCAGCAGCAGCTTAGTACTAACCGCAACTCAAGGCAGCAACGCCGCAGCAAATAACCTGAAAAATGCACTGCAAGTAGCAGTAGATACAATCACCCAACCATTTCGTATTAGTACGCGGCTCAAAGGACCAGTCACCAACCTCAATGCAGCATACAAGCAAGGTGGCATCTTTGTGGGATCAGACCAAGATAACTATGCCAAGCTAGTTGTCGTCAACGATGGCAAACAATTGAAGTTGCAGTTCTACAAAGAACAAAATGGCATTGGAGCAAGTATTGGTGAAATCACAGGCTTGAATTGGGCAGGCATCGATACTCTAGACTTATATCTGACGGGCGACCCGCAATCCAAAACTCTCAACGCTGCCTATCGAGTGAACTCGAACACAGGATTACCAACTGCACTCCAACAAGTACAAATTGGTGCGGGAGCAGCGTCATTTTTTGCCAACAGTGCAACGTCCCGTGCCGGAATCTTAGCGTTCACGGGTCAATCGAAAAAAGTGGATGTAACGTTTGATTATTTTGGAGTCAATTCTCTTGCTAGTGCCAACCCTGACTTTAATCAAATTAATTGGAGTAATGTTAAACCATCACCACTTGGTCGTACTGAGTCTTCAGGTATCGTAGCTAACAATAAGTTATATTTATTTGGTGGATATATTGATAATACTTATACTCCAACTAAGCAATCGCACGCTTACGATCCTGCAACAAATATATGGCAAAGAATAGCAAATTTGCCAACTGCGATTAGTCATGCTGGAATTGCAGTTGCAGGAAACAATATTTATCTAGCTGGTGGCTATCCAGGAAAAGAACCACGAGGACAGACCTTTGCCACAAATGAAGTATGGCGGTATAACACTGTCCAAAACAAATGGTTTGCAATGCCATCTTTGCCTGCAGCTAGAGGTTCTGGTGAGTTATCGGTTCTCAATGGCAAACTGCACTTCTTTGGCGGTGTGAATGCCAACAGAATTGATCAAGGCACTCACTGGGTTTTACCACTCAATGGTGGTCAATGGACTAACTTAGCTCCATTACCTAATCCTCGTAGCCACATGGCAGATGCCGTTGTTGGTGGAAAGCTTTATGCTATTGGCGGTCAAGTTGGTTCAGAACATGAAGGTGCTCAAGCTACCGTGAATGTTTATCATCCGGCAACGAATACTTGGAAGTCAGCAAAAAGCTTACCTCAAGCGCTATCGCATGTTTCTGCTTCCACGTTTGTAATGGATGGCAAAATTATTGTCGCAGGAGGAATGCTTGCTGATGGTACTGATATCAGCGAAGTAAAAGCTTACGATCCACTGGCTGATTCGTGGTCTGTGTTATCGCCTATTCCTGGACCGAGATCTTCAGGAGTTGCTGGGCGAATTGGCAACAATATATTCTTTGCTACTGGTGCTTCTCCAGGGTTCTCTGCAACGACGTTTAAAGGAGTGCCTGTTAAAAACCAAGCTATTAATAGTAATGCACAAGCACTGTATCGCATAAATGTAGGTAGCAATACATCATACACCGATAGTCAAGGCAACATCTGGTCAGGCGATACGGGACTATTTAACCCTCAAGGCGCGATCGCACTCAATGGTGGTCCGGTTAATCCTACTCCGGCAATTGCTAATACATTTGATGACACGCTTTATCAAAGTTTTCGCGGCAAGGTGGGGGATAACAATACCCCTATCTCATCGCGGGTGTTGTCGTTAGATTTACCCATTGCTACACCCCAAAGTGTGGATATTAAGTTGCATTTTGCTGAATTGTACTATGGTGCACCAGGACGAGCAGCGGGGGGTGCAGGCAAACGTGTTTTTGATGTGATTGCGGAGGGTCAAACAATACTGAATGATTTTGACATTTTTGCGGCGAGTGGTGACGCACTCAAAGCAGTTGTCGTGCCGATTAATGGCATTCAAGTGAATGATGGAACGCTGAATTTGCAATTTAAAGCTGAACAAGACTTTGCCTCAATTTCCGCTATTGAGGTTCTTGCAGCAACCTAAGTTAGAGCTTTCTTTTCGTTGTCACCTCTATAGTTGAGTATGTAATGGCGACTGATCTTCTTAATCCTTCTACTGAATCAACCACTGACTTAAATACCAGTCAAAACACTGGTTACACCAGTCTGCAAGCAAGTACAGCAGATCCGTACGGCTTTAACAGCTTAAATCAAAGCACTGTTAGCAGTAGTAGCCTGCAAGTTCTTACCCCAGATGCCAATATTGTCTCTAATCGAATGGTATTTGGTACTGTTGGTGGGGAAGTGCGATCGCCAAAAACACTAACACTGAGTAATACAGGCAGTAACCCACTAACAATTACACTCAACCTTGGTGATTCACAAGAAAAAAGTAACGCTGTTAGACTGCCAGATCATCAACGGGCTGGTGATTTTCAAATTCTTGATGCTCCCACAGGACAACCATTTACACTTGGAGCGAACGAAACCCGTAATATTCAGGTGCAGTTTGCTCCGCAGCGAATGGCGCGGCTGAGTACTACCCCAATTACTCATACTTTTAATGGGGAGAACTATGCATCGCTGACAATTAATACCAGTGGTCAACCAGTAAAAACAGTTAATCTTGCAGGACTCAATGCAGCTAACTACGAAGGTAATAGAGAACCTTCACTCGCAGAAATCACTCGGATTTTTGGCTGGACAACGAATGTAGGCAGTGAAAACTTGATCTTAGGTGGTCAAAAAAGTTTAGTTGGAGATGAAGTTTTCTCTCCTTACTGGGTACGTGCTGACAACACTAAACCTGTTCAATTGTGGCCTATAGCTATTTACAGTGGTCCTACAGATGGTCCTCACGATCCCATTCGATTTGAAGCAAAACCTGGTAGCGGCGGTAGAAGTGGTTTAATTTATCAACACGCAGGTCGTCTGCAAGCTGATAATGTACTCGGAAGTAACGATCTTAGCGGTGGCGAAAATCAGAAGTTACTCCCCAGTGTTTTAGCTGGCGGAGTGAACACAACTCCTAGCATTAATAATGTTAGCTTTACTCCAAATAGCCCCTTTGCTCTGAATCGCAGCTTGAATGCAGGAAGTACTCAAGGTGCTTGGACAGATTACACGCAAAACCTTCCCGATCAGACACATAACTGGCGAATTTATCCAGTGCGTGATGCTCAAGGTACGCTTATTCCGCATACTTGGTTAGCTGCTTCCGATCCTGGCAATAGCCTGACTGGTACAGGGAAAAACTTTGACTACAATGATGATGTTTATTTGATGGTTAACGCTAAACCCGAAAACCCAGCGCTAGATCCATCAGTCGGTCGTAGATTCCCTGGTTCGCCAGACTTGCAGTTTTACTTTGGTAAAACTTATGAGAATGTCTTTCCGAACGGTTTAAAAGACAAAAATGGCAAGAATATTGGCTTTACAAGTACGCAACTGAATAGAAATGACACTTTTACGTCGATTGCTTCCTACAATCCAAACCTGATTAACCTTGATACAAATGGTTCAGGTACGCTGAAAATTACAACAACCAGTGGTAGTAATGGTGGTAAAGATAATACACTGATGAACGGTTTGCGAACTGTCTTTGATGGTAGAGCTAGCAAATCAGTCATCAGTTCTAGACTGCTGGGACCATTTAACAACATTCAAGCAGGATTTCAACAAGCAGGCATTATGTTAGGTCCCGATCAAGACAACTATATTAAGGTAGTTGCGATCGCCAGTAACAATAATCAACTAGGTATTCAGTTTTATCAAGAAAACAATGGAGTAGGACAAACAATAGGTACAGCAGCGATTCCTAACCGTGGAAGTGTGCAGTCTTTAGAACTAAAGTTGTTTACCGATCCCCGAAATGGAACAGTCCGCGCGGGCTATAGTGTTGGCAATAACAATAATGTCGTTCTCTTGCCTGGCGTAGTATCGCTCAAAGGTGGTCAAATTGGTAGTTATTTTGCTGCTCAAAGCAAAGCTGGATTAATTACTACTAATAAAGGATCAGTGCCATTTACGGCAACTTTTGATAACTTCTTGATTTCATCAAACGAAACAACAGCATCACGACAAGTTTTACATCGGATCAATGTTGGTAGTAGTTCAACATACACAAGTCCTAGTGGTTTTGTATGGAATCCAGATACAAACTTGTTCAGTCCATCAAATGCTGTACCTGAAAGTACACTAGGCACACCTAACATCAAAAATACACAAATTGACCCAGTGTATCGCTCCTACCGAGCCAAAATTGGTAATGGTTCTATTCCACTATCATCTCGCGTGCTATCTTTTGCACTACCTGTTCAACCAGGTAAAGTTGATTTGCGATTGCACTTCTCTGAAAATTATTGGGGTGCACCAAATCGCGGTCCTGGTGGTGTCGGTAAGCGCGTGTTTGATGTCATTGTCGAGAATCAGACTGTATTGCACAACTTTGATATTACACCAGCATCTGGTGGTGCTTTGACTGCTGTAAAAATACCTATTGAAGGAATACAAGTTAATGACGGACAGTTAAATATTCAACTCAAAGCAAAATCTGACTTTGGTGCTATTTCTGCAATCGAAGTTTTTCGCTCAGCTTAATTTCACTAGGGCAGAGAGAGGAGCGAGGAGCGAGGGATAAGGGACAATATCACATCTTTGTTGAGTTGAAAGCATAAATCCCCCTTCAGATTTTCCAAGGGGGAATTTGTGCTTGTGATTTGGGCTCAGATGTTTTGTTGACGTTGGTATAAAGACCAGTACAAGCCTTTTTTCTGCATCAATTCAGTATGTGTTCCTTGTTCCATTAAAACGCCTTTTTCCAACACCAAGATCAAATCAGCTTTTTTAAGCGGTTCAAAGCGGTGAGCAATCATAAAGATCGTCCGGTTTTTTGCCAAACTTTGAATATTGTGTAAAACTTGCTGTTCAGTTTCACTATCTAGCGCAGTAGTCGCTTCATCTAAAATCATCAGTGGGGCTTGCGATAAAAATAACCGTGCTAAAGCAATTCGTTGGCGTTGTCCTCCAGAGAGTCCTGTACCGCGTTCGCCAATGGAAGTTTCGTATCCTTGTGATAGTTCACTGACAAAATCGTGTGCAACTGCCATCCGTGCTGCTTTGACGACTTCTTCCGCAGTAATATCAGGATTCCCTAAAGTAATATTCTCCAAAATCGTTCCGTTAAACAAAAAGTCTTCTTGGAGAACGACACTAATTTGTTGACGTAAAGAAGCAATATCGGCACTTTTGATATCAAAGCCATCAATGAGGATGCGACCAGATTCAGGAAGATACAGTCGCTGTAATAATTTAGAAAGTGTACTTTTGCCTGAACCACTGCGCCCGACAATACCAACAAACATTCCTGGCTGGACATGAAATGAAATCCCGCGCAAAATTGGTTCTTGATTAGGGCGGTAACGGAAAAATACCTGGTCAAAAGTGACTTGCCCTTGCAGCGCTGGTAAGACTAAGCCAGAACCTGGTTCAGCTTCTGGGGCGACATTCAAAACATCTCCCAAGCGATCCACTGAAAGCAAAACTTGCTGTAAATTTTGCCACAGTTGCACCAAGCGCAATAACGGACCTGTGACTCTGGCAGATAGCATCTGAAATGCGACTAATTGACCTACAGTAAGTTGCTGATTTATGGCTAATTTTGCCCCAAACCACAGAATGAGGAGGTAAGAAAAACTTGTGAGGAAAGTTCCAATATTACTGGTAATTTTGGAAGCAGTTGAGGCTTTGAAGTTAGTCCGAATATAACGGGCAAAAAGTCCTTCCCAACGTTCGCGAGAAGTTCGTTCTGCGCCATGTGCTTTTACTGAATGAATTCCTGTAATCGTTTCGACTAAAAAAGATTGGCTATCAGCACTTTGGTTGAAGGCTTCATCAAGCCACTTCCGTAAAAGTGGAGTAGATAGTAAGATCAATAAAGCAAACAGCGGAATCACTGCCAGTGCTACCCAGGTGAGGGGAACGCTGTAGTAAAACATCAGTGCCAAGTACATTACTACAAATAAGCTATCAAGAATCACTGTTAAAGTTGTACCAGTGAGAAACTCGCGAATATTTTGTAATTCTTGCACTCGTGCTGCGGTATCTCCCACGCGTCGCGACTCAAAATACGCTAGTGGTAAGCGCATCAAATGACGAAAGACTTGAGCTGATAAACTTAAATCCAGTCTGCGTGCGGTGTGAGTAAAAATAAAAATCCGCAAAATACCTAGAATTGCCTCAAATAGTGCGATCGCTAATAGGGCGATCGCCATCACATCTAAGGTAGATAGACTTTCTTGCACCAAAACTTTATCAATAATCACCTGAGTGATGACTGGGGTGGCTAAGCCAAATAGTTGTAGTGTAAATGAAGCTAAAAGGACTTCTCCTAATAACTTGCGATAGCGCCACACTGCAGGCAAAAACCAACTCAGGTTGAACTTATCGCGTTTTTGAATCAGTTCAATTTGCCAGAGTTGTCCATTCCATGAAGTTTCTACTATTTCTCGTGGAATGCTTTCACACGTTTGATTAGGATTAAGTGGATTAGCAACGATCAGGCGATCGCCTTTAATGCCATAAACTACAACCCATGACTCTTGTTGCCAATGCAACAGTGTGGGAAAAGATAGTTTGCGTAAGTCACTCCAACTGACTTGAATTTTTTGTAATTGTAGTCCTACTTTTTCTGCTGCTTCAGCAACATATTTAGGGCTTTGTCCTCGTACTTGTCGTTGTACCCATTCCAACTGTGCAGGGTTTTGCAGGTGTCGTGTCACCATTGTTAAACAAGCAGCAGCAGTATTTAAACTCGAAATGAAAGGATAACCTAATATTGGTTGTGGCTGAGGTTCTTGTTGAGGTTGATAGCGCGATCGCTCTTCTGCCCAAAATTGCTGTACCTGTGGAGATGAAACTGTCGTCCAGAAATCTGCCTTCCAGTGTAATACAACAACATCTCGACTTGATGCTCTCGCTTTCCATACTCCTGAAAGTTCTAATAAATCACCTACCCAGTCTCCTCGTTGCAGAATCACCGACTCTCCATGTTCGGGAACTAGGCGCACCTTGCCAGAAAGAATTAGAATTTGACTTCCAGAGCCTCTAGTGTTGTTTTCGCCATCAGTAGACCATATAATCTCACCAAGAATGTAACTACGCGTTTCGGCTTGGTGTTGAAACTGAACCTGTTCTTCAGAGCTTAAACACGATAAGGGAGCTTTATCCCACATCAAGTTTTTAATCTCATCTGTCGTAATCATAGAAACCTCACGAGAGCTTGCGAACCCTCCGATCTCAGTCGAGAAAGGACACTTTGATACAATTAACTTTGGCAGACTATATTGAACAGATTATGGAGCTACTGAATCACAAGTCTTTGCTTTTTAAATGAATTCCAACTCTGACGGCAAATCAATTATTCATATTTTTTAACTGAATTTACAAATTATTTTTAGCTATTAAAAACACTGCAAAATACATATACAAAGTATTACTTTTGCTGTATTCTCATTATGAATTCACTTGAAGCTTAATATTAAGCTTTTGCATCTTTTCACCTAGCCATTGCTCAAAAAGCTGGTTTTCTAGTTCTTGCTTAACTGCTCCTTCTAAAGTAGCAGGAATAAATTGCTCTACTCGGAATAAACAATACCAGTCATCAATTTCTATTGGACCGACAACTTCGCCAGGATTCACTAATTCAATTAAAGCCCGCAGTGCATCAGGTAATTGACCCCGACTAATCGGTCCCATCATACCATTAACAATGCGATCGTCAGTGACTGAGTATTCTTGAGCAAGCTGCTCAAACCTAGCCCCTTCTAAAATTTGGCTTTTTAACTCTTCTGCTAACTCTTGCTCCTTTACCACAATTCGAGAAAGCACTACACGATCCAAAAAAATCTTTTGCTCAATAAAATACTCTTGAATTTTTGATTCGGTAATATTATTTCTCAATTTTTCTAACTTGAAGTTAAACACAACTTGTTGGTGGAATGTTGGATAATCTAAACCATTGTTGATTAACCACTCTTGAAAATTGTTTGGGTCTGTTAGTTGTTGCTGTAAGCGAAAATCAATTATTGCTTGCTCGATAACTCCAGGATTAATTTCAAGGTCTTTTCGTGTTTGTAATTCTGTTTCTAAAATTCTTTGTTTAAGAATTTCTATAATGAAAGGTTGAAGTTTTCCAGATGTTTGCAGATATTTAAGTGCTTGTGAAAGATTGATTGGTTGTTCGTCAACTATTAAAAATGATGTAGATTCCATGTTTTGCTTGTATTAAATAGCGTCTCAATATTTTCTGTATAGGGTTGAGTTATTACTCTTAGTAAAATGGAGAAAATAGCATAAACTATGTGCTTTTGTGTATATTAATCTAGTTTCTCATACATATAGAGTTGTCTCTAATTTTTGAAATAAATTTTACATTGTTATCAATAGACTGAATCTTTCCTCATTTTGTTGCTGTTTACTTTATATGTACTTGAGTTATATGTGTACCCGTCTTGTTAATAGAATTCAGTGTAACAATGAATTTATTAGGATCATGAAGATTTTATTGCTAAGTAACCTATTCAAGCATCGCTAAAAAGTTACAGATATTCAGATAAAGATCCCAAAGTATATTTTATAACTTAGCTATTTAAATAGGGTAGGTAAATATAAATTTTTTAAGAACATTCATTGGTTTATGTGAAGCAAGTAGTTGCGTGTAGTAGATAAAGGAGGCGTAATTGCTTGAGTACATTAACACCACCTAGCAAGTTACCTTCGATTGTCCTTATTAATCTAAGTATAATTACTGAAGTTATATTACTTTTATTACTCGTCTGTATTACCCAAATGAGAAACCTGATAGAATCCACCCTCTGCTAAACTCGTCATATTTACTTCTATTTACTATATAAAATCGACTCTAATATAAGAAGAATTCATTACTTGTTGAGCAATGATTATTTTTTCACATCAATCTTGTTCGCGAATATAGCAAGACGAGTATTGTATCATTAAGAACTACCCAAAGTTAAAAGCTAGAATAAGCAGTATTTGCTATTGACCAATGACAAGTTTATATAACTCTAATAGTAACCTGCAATTTACTCTTGCCAAAATACCATTAACCAGGCATTTTGAAGTATATCAAATGTAAAAAACAAGAATATAAAAGTAGATTCATAAGTTCGTAGGTATTATACAGCTACAAACAGTAGTAAATCCGATACTTGTAGCCATTCATTTTATCTCTCGTTTTAGGATCAATGTGACAGCCTTCTATTTTAGGTTCTGCTGTGGGGAAAAAATTAATAACCCATAAAGTCAGAGGTTTTGGTAGCTGTGCTATGTTTTTTTTTAAAGTGTTGATAGGTTGAGAATTAGAGTCTAAGTGTGCTAAAAGAAAGGAAGGAAGATGTTCAGAAGATTTGTGAGTCAGACGGTAACGATGTTTAAGCTCTAGTGCTAATCCCATCATTTCACCAATTTGCTCATGGGTAAAGTAGGTTGTTACAATCAGAGTAGAAGGCTGCGATATTTCATTGATAATTGGTGCTAATAAATCGGGGCGATCTGGTTTCTGGTAGGCAAAGTTAGATATAACAGTAAGACTACCTAACAAACCTAAAAATAAAAGTAAAATAACAGGTGTTTTACCTTTAAGATTTAAAGAATAAACTAATTTCTTTTGACGAGTTCTCTCGACTGATGCCTGAAAATCTAAATAGTCATAAGCGTTCCAAGAAGTAGCCAGTGCTACTGCCGTTAAAAGTAGTACTGTAGGAAAGTAAAAAAATTGATAACGAGCTGCAATTGTTAAGTCAGCATTAAAGCCAAAAGTAATAGTAAATAAAAGTGCGATCGCTACCCAAAGATATCTGAGTAAAACTTGAAATTCTAACTGTATTTTGGGATTTTTGTTCTGAAGTTTTATTCCTTTTATAATAATAGGTATTAGCCAAACAGTAAATCCAATTAGTATACTACCGGATAACAGCATCAGCTGTACATTAACACCTTCAATAGGTAATAAAACGAACATAGTAATAAGCCAGGCTATAAATTGTGAAAGGCTTTTGAGTAAGTTTAAAGAATTATCATCAAAAATCCATTGTGTCACTTTGTTCTCAGGCACACTCCGCCATATTGGGAGCCAAACCACGCTGGTTATAAAAGCACTTATCACTACAGCATAAATGCGATACCAATATACTAACTGGTTTCTCAATGGCAATCGAGAGTATTTATTTTCAGTTTTGAATTGTAGCCATTTATAAATATCTGTAAGCCAAAAACTAATAAGAACAAGTACTACAGCAATTATATTGAAAATGAAAAAATAGTGAATAGCAATTCCCAAAGCATTAATAAAAATCCAAAAGAATGCTAGACCAATAGATAAATATTTGTAGTTTTGAACGTTACGAATAGCTATAACTAAACAACATAAAGATGTAATAACAAGTAAGATGGCTAAGGTGTAGTGTCGGGCTTCTTGTGCTTGATAAATACCGTAAGGTGAAACTGCCATCATAGCAGCTACAATCTGTGCTACTAGTAGCGAACGAAAGGCTGCATAAGCTAAGCCAAATATTGCTACAATCGCTGCAACTCCAAAAAGCGCACTGAGCGATCGTGCTGCCCAAAATGAAGCTAAACCATCCACAGTAGGAAATAATTTCATCCACAGATGTGTCAGGACGAAATATATTGGTGGGTGAGTACTCTCTGTCATCAAATGCTGAATTACATCACTAATGCCAGCATCAGGATTAGGTTGTAGTGGTTGTAACAGAGTTTCTAAGCGAATGATTTTGTCAATTGGTACTGTGCGAAAACTATTTCCCAGACTAAAAACTACAGTCGCAAATTCATCATTCCAAGGAGGTTTTGCTGCTAGGTTAGCAAAGCGCAAAACACTACCAATGGCTATCCATATTAAGAGAGTTAATACGTGTAATCTTGGATGAGGTTGCATCAAAATTCAACTATTGAGGTAATTTCAATCCAAAAATATTGATTCTTTAGGTTTGTTGAGAGATTTTTTTCACTATTGCTGATATCTGTCAACTAAGTACATATCAATAGAATTGTTGAATGAAAGTATTCAGGAGTAATAATACAGCAAACTTCTTGCAATTGGTAATAGGATTGCAGTTAACTCGCTTGCGATCAAGTACAATACATATCCTACTCATCTTGAATGTGTTTAACCTACTTAACTCAGCATTCCTAATAATTCTAGAGCTTTGACAACAGCAGCAGTACGTGTTTGAACTTCTAGCTTTTCATAAATATGCTCAAAGTGTTTTTCAATAGTTTTATCACTGCGACTGAGAATTGAAGCAATTTCTTTTGTACTTTTATCTTTTGTTGCCCAGAACAAAACTTCTGCTTCGCGCTTCGTTAGTCCGATTGTAGTCAACAACTGTGGAGAAAAAGAACTAAGTCGCTGTTCTTCCAGCAATAGGATGTATTGTTGATGTTGGCGATCGCACATTAGGCGGATCATTAAGCGGTTATTTTCTTGTTCGATCTGCAATGACAGGCAAGGCAAAGTAAGATCTTCATTACCAGCTATCAAAGATAATTGGTAGTTTACCCATCTCTGCAACGTTTCTGGTAAAGAATTCTTCTGGTGTGTAAGTTGAAAGTATTGTGTTAGCAACTCCCAAGCACGTTGTGTCTTCAATTGAATTTTTCCGTCACTCGCTAGAATAATGACACCCAATTGTTCCATCGTGTGGTTCAATCGGATTGACTCTTGCTGAATTTTAGTAAGTGTTTGAGCATTGAGATATGCCTGAAAAAGGTGAGGGCGTAATAAGTTGAGAACAAAGCGATCGCGTTCAGAAAAACTGCGTTCAGGACGCGATAGGGCAATTACAATATCATCTGTATTTTTTTTACGCAGAGCATTATTAACTTCAGATGAAACTGGCAGAACTAAACTCATTTGGTCTTCCATACCAATTTGATGCATCATTCCTTGATACAACCCTTCTAAACGATGCAATTGCTGTTCGCTAATAAAATCTGAAATTTTATGCGCTTTACCATCGTTAGTTGCTATGTAATAACGCGCAAATGGATGTTCAAGAAAACGGCTGTGGGCAATCTGATCTGCTTCTTGAGAAGTAATCGCAGGGCGATGCGACATTGCGCTTAATGTAGTTAAAACTTTGTGTTGGTGAAAATTTGTTGGACACCAATTGAGAAAATCAGAGGAAACTACAGTAGATAAGGCTAAAAGCGCACGCGTTGGAAATGCTTCAAGATTGCAAGCACAGTAAAGTTCTTGAAGACACTTAAGAATACCTCGCAGATCTTGCTGTGTTAATGCCATTTTTCCCCTCCTGAGTGGCTAAAGAATAGCTTCACTAAGTAAGGAGATATTTCCGAATTTATGTATCAGTTTCTTAATAATTTAGTACGGGAATTTCCTGATTGGATTCTATTTTTTACTTTGTTATGACATTAATAAATCTCTTACCTAAAGTAGGTGTTTATAACTAAAATGCATATTTTCCCAAATTGGTAATCAGGAGTTGAGTTTTTGAGATCGCCTGTTGTGTTCCATTACCGCCAGAGTATCTTCATGCAAACATACTCGATTGATTTAATAAACGGAGATATCTTATGTTGAACTTAAAACGTTTAATTGCTCTAACAACATTCGGACTACTTGTTTTACCTAGCAATGCTATGGCTAACACTCCCGACGTTCGCGCTACGACGATCCTTGCTATTAATTGTGCTGAAACCCCTCTAGGACCGATAGCAACAGCAGAAAATAGGCTGCGCGTGTCAGGTCCTGCCTATGCCTTTAGATCTTCTAGTACAGGAGTAGCAAACTTAAACTGCCATTTACCGATCAACAACAGAACGGTATTTAATAACTTGAACAATAACAGTATCAGCGCGTACAGAGTGTACTATCAAGACCCCGATGGCGCAGGGACTGCTGCCGAAATTAGGACGGAACTCCGTTATATTACTACAAATGGGAACGTGGTTACAGTGTGTCCAGCATCGAGTTCCAACACTTCTAACGCAACCTTATTCACAACGAGGGTCGTTCCCTGCAATCATCAGCTCGGTGCGAATAGATTATACTACTTTCAAGTAACCATGTCTCGGTCTAACACGAACCAAACACCTTTTTTCATCGGCATTGACTTTCCCTAAAGATAGCATTAGACAACTTGCATAGAATGCGAGTGCTCAACAAACGAAGTCAAGATAGTGCGTGAAATTACTAGTAGACTTATATCTTAAGTATGCAAAAGCACGCTTTGTTTCGGTAGCCCCGACTTCAGTCGGAAGGCGTCTGTGATTCACGCTTTTTGCTCATAGTGGCGACATCCCTGACAAGGACCTTCAGGATTGACTGCGCAGCGAATATAGCGAGATCTCGCATTAAATCTACAACTAATATCACCAATAAGATATCCTACTCCCTCTAGGTAATAGCTATCTGGAGGCAAGGAAATGGGCGATCGCCTAGCCCTCACCCTTGTTGGCATCATCATTGCCCGTCTCAACTCGGCTTGCATTCTTTTTTGAGTACGACGGACGATCAATACTGAAAGCAGGGGCGGAATAAAACCTAAAGCAATGATCCAGAGTAACGCTAACACTTTGTACCTCGAAAACGCTCTCCAAATTCTATTTTGGTTGCTCCGTAAGGTAATGCACAACACATTTCTTATTGTGCAGGTACAAGCCTAATTTTTGCGAGTATAGCGATGCTTCACTCCAATAGGAAAATATTCAGGATTGCCCATCGCAGCTAACATGACTTGTGGTGTTTGGTATTCTGCTGGGACATAGTTAGCAAACTCGCTATTGAGACGAAGTAGTTGTGTATGAATTGAGGTTGCGATCGCTTGTCTTTTGTCTTCACTATCGTCGATTTTTGGTGCTAACTCCACAACAACCGATAAGTAGCGATCGCGATCTGCATTTTCTTTCACCTCCAACACAAACTTACCTGTTATCCATTCTCGAATTTCGGGTTGTTCTAGTCCTACTGTGACATTCTCAGGGTAAATGTTTGCACCAAAGTAAGATACCGTAAAGTCAGAACGTCCAAAAACATAGACAAACGGTAGCGAACAGTTTCCTCTGACTCCGTATTGTTGTAAAGTCTCCACTGGATTGAATCCCGCAGCAGCTAAAAAATCTAGCATCGTGTTGTATGGAATTAACCCACCAGTATCGGCAATATGATAGCGGATTAGTGGAATACCGTTATTGCCAGAAAATAATAACGTGCCATCTTGAACTTCAAAAAAGCGATCGCACGGATCGTATTGTACAAGTGTCGGCAGACGCGATTCACCAAATAACTCGCGGGCGATCGCCGGATGTTCTGCTAAAAAACGGCGAATACAAATACTTAAGGGAGTTTCATTGCCTAAAACGCCTGCATCTGCTGTGCCATATAGCGTTGCGGTGTCATAGCAAAGGTTTTTTACTTGGATACGTTCTCCAACTAAACTACGCCATTCTTCACTGAACACCTCACCTGCAAATACTAGCTTTGTCTGATATTGTTGCCAGTCTATATTACGGCTAATTCCTGTATCGATAACATCTTTAATAAAAGGCGGATATCCTAATAAAACAACTTGGTCAAAAGCCTCACCCAACTCTTGAACAACGCGGAAAATTTCTTCTTTATTGTTCCCTGGAGTCACAACGGTAATTTGATAACCTTTTTGTGCTACATAACGGCAACAATTTGTAGTATACATTCCACCTACCCAAGTTCCCAACGTAAAACAAACGACGGCTAGAGTCCGGCGAGTGTCTGCAAAAAAGCTATCGTAGAAGATTTGTTCAAAACGAGTAGCAATCTGCAACTCATCCGCCATAAACCGCGCCCAAAATGTTGGTTTACCAGTTGAACCAGAGGAGACGGCAATCATGTCACACGTTTCAAGTTGTCCATTCCGGCACAAATCTGCTAAGGAATGCTGTCGCAGATAGTTTTCTTTAGTCTGTAGTGGTAGCGTTTGGTAATCTGCCAAAGTTTGAATTGATGCCGGATTAATTTTGTGCGTGCCTAAAAATGCTTTGTAGGCTGGTACGTTTGCCGCAACTTCTTGAAATAAGGCCGTGGCAATTGCCTCTGGAGATGTATTTTGATGCCGTTTGAGCCGTGTTTCTAGTGGTGTGGTTAGAAACTCTTGAAATGCTTGTAAAGCTTGCTGACTTTTGCCTACACTTTTGCCATTATTTGATAAAAACATCTTATACTAGTTGATTCTAACTTAACGTTGAGGAAATTCAATGCTGCACATATGATGCTAAATCTTGCTAAGAGTAAGCTTTTCTCAGCATCAGAAAAGCAACAAAGATATCTTTTACTGGTGAAACCTCAAGATTAATTGTATTAAAAATAACTAATATCTTCTTACTAAGTATTGCTATTACTGCCAAATAGAGTTAATTTATGCTCTAATATGATGTCTCTATACTGCAATCACGGACACAAAAACCGAAACGGCAGCCGCTTTTGTACCGAATGTGGCGAGATGCTGTGGCTATCGGCAGGAGAAGTTTTAGAAAAGCGCTATCGCCTCGTGCGTCAGTTAGCATCTGGTGGCTTTGGTCGTACATACTTAGCAGAAAATCTGCATCGATTTAATGAATGCTGTGTACTTAAAGAATTTGCCCCACAGGTACACGGCGATCGCGAACTTGAAAAAGCAAAAGAATTATTTGAGCGCGAGGCTGGGGCACTGTATAACTTAACTCATCCGCAACTACCGCGTTTTTTAGAGTTTTTTCAGGCAGAGACAAAAGACGGTGTCAATTGCTTGTTTTTGGCGCAAGACTATATTGAAGGGGAAACTTACTACGACTTACTGCGATCGCGCGGTTCTTTCTCAGAAAGCGAAGTGCGAGAGTTTTTGTGTAAATTGTTACCTGTTTTATCTTACGTTCATACGCAAGGAGTGATCCATCGTGACATTGCCCCAGATAATATTATTCTGCGAAATGTCGATCAAATGCCTGTGTTAATTGACTTTGGCGGAGTCAAGCAAGTAGCAGCAACCGTGGTTTCAAAATTTACTGGGTTGGGAATGCCAACTTTGTTAGGCAAACAAGGTTATGCCCCAGAAGAACAAATGCGACAAGGAAAAGTTTACCCTAGTAGCGATTTGTATGCACTTGCAGTAACAGCATTAGTGTTGTTAACAGGCAAAGAACCACAGGAGTTATACGATAGCTACAACGGTACGTGGCAGTGGCGTAAAGAAATAAAAGTCAGTTCCCAGCTAGAAGCAGTATTACAAAAAATGTTGGCTTACAAGCCAGGCGATCGCTTCTCCCAAGCCCAAGAAGTATTGCCAGCCCTACAAGCATCAGGGCCACAGAAAACACCAGCATTGAATATTTCCCAGCTACGAACAATTAATGTCTTAGGCCGCAAACCTGACACAACAAATAATAGCCAATTACAACACCAGCAAACTCAAGTTATTACTCCACCAACCAACAATCATATTACTAATTGGCATTTTGGTTGGCTACGTTCTTTAATCGTCAAAGCAACTACGGTGGGATTAGTTGCAGTAGCAGGAACAAGTGCGTGGGTACTTGCCAATTCTGTTATGCGTACGCCATTGTTAACTCCCACAGCACAAGAATCACCAACAAACACTGCTGATTTAGCAACCAGGCTGCAAGAAATCGTCAGTCGTCGCCAAGCTTTACAAATTAGAGAAGCTTTCTTTGTTGGCTTAGTAGATGATTCTTTTCATCGCCAACACCCTGAATTAAATGGTCGTAGCTTAAAATCCGATCCTAAAGATGCAGCATTACGTAGTAATTGGTTTGCGATTGCTGAGCAGATGTTAGATAAATTAGAGCAAGCAGAACTTAGTCTCGATGTTCGGCGTCGCTTAGGCAGTTACACTCAACAAAATTTTGTAGCTTGGCAACAGCAGGCAGATCAAAGGCAACTAGGTAACTATACATCTGATAGATTAACAAAAGAAACTAACCAAAAGTTTTATCGACTCTTTCCTGAAGAGCGCGGAAAGCAACTTAAACTCAATACATCAGGTCAAATATGGTATGCGATCGCCGCTGATCAAGTGAATCAACTTAAAAAGGCTAGATAAAAACTAGATTGAAAGTAGTGTAGGCGTCTCGCCTCCGCAAGCCCAAAAAAACTTAATGGTGTGGTTTAACTTTTGCAGTGTGTAGTTATTCATGTATTGCTCTCAAGGACACGAAAATCCAGATCGTAGTTGCTATTGTCTTCAATGTGGCGAAAAGCTAGCGGGAGCAAACAACACTCAGCCAGGAATAATTTTAGGCGATCGCTATCGTATCATCCGCAAATTGGGACAGGGTAGCTTTGGGCGCACTTATTTAGCGGAAGATATCAATCGCTTCAACGAACTATGTGTTTTAAAAGAATTTGCACCTCAAGTGAAGGTACATATGCTTTACAAAAAGGACAGCAACTATTTCAACGCGAAGCTGGAGTCCTTTACAAATTAAAACATCCGCAGATTCCCAAGTTTCGAGAACTCTTTCAAGCACACTTAGATGACAAGCAACATTTATTGCTAGTACAAGACTATGTAGAAGGTCCTAGCTATCGCAAACTATTGAATACTCGCAAACAACAAGGTTTAGACTTCAGTGAAGCTGAAGTGACCCAGTTATTACTCCAAATATTGCCAGTTTTAGACTATATTCACTCCTTAGGAGTCATTCATCGCGATATTTCGCCAGATAATATTATTTTGCGTGATGTAGATAATCTACCTGTACTCATAGACTTTGGAAGTGTCAAGCAGGTAGCAGCAACGATTGTTTCTCAGTTTAGCCCTACCGATCCTGATGCAACGCTGTTGCCAGCAACTCATTTAGGCAAAATAGGGTATGTACCCCAAGAACAAATTTTAGGTGGTTCTCCTCAAATCGATTTGTATGCTTTAGCAGCAACCGCACTGATATTACTCACAGGGAAGGAATCACAAGACTTAATCGATCCTCAAACTCGGCAGTGGAATTGGCGGCAGGAAATTAATTTAAGTCCTAATTTAGGCAAAATATTAGATAAAATGCTCATGCCCAGAGCAAGCGATCGCTACCAATCTGCACGCCAAGTTTTGCAGGTACTAAATCGTTATACTTACAAGCAACCCGCACCACAAATACCAACGACAATAGTCACACCTCCGACACCGAAGATTACACCAGAATGGCAATTACAGCCTGCAAGTGTCAGCTACGCTCGTAGTCATGCCTTCGGTTTAGGAATTGTCGTGGTAGGATTGCTGTTGTTCGCAGCAACTGGATTAAGTTGGTGGGGAGCAATTTGGTTACAGTCTCGCGATCGCATAACGATACCATCAACACCTGATATTCCAGTAGCAACGCCAACACCACAGTACTCTGCAGCAGAACAAAATCGCAAAAATCAATTGCGCGATCGTCGCCAACAACTCGGAGTTAATGACAGTTTCTACAATGCTTTAGTTAATCAGTTATTTTGGGAAAAACACCCCGAACAACAAGGTAAAACACTTAGTCCTGGTTCTGCTGATGAACAATTGCGTAGTGAGTGGGATAGTCTAGCCGCAGAAACTCTTAACAAACTGCAAGCATTAAGTCCAGAAGCAAGGCAGCAACTTGGAAAATATCGTACTGCAGATCGCGAACAGTGGAAAGTCGCTATTAACAAGCTTAATCTTAGTAGTCGTGCATTATACGATCTTGCAGATGCTACCTTTTTTCAATTATTTCCACAACATAAAGGCAAAAATTTTATTAATCAGCCGATGGGTCAAGTATGGCAAGGTGTCGCAGATGATAAACTACAGCGCCTTGTTGCAGGTAGTGGTTATGAAAAAGTTGCATTTGTGCAAGGAAATACACTTCAACAAGTTCGGGGAAATTTACAACCAGGTGAGGGAAAAGCTTATATTGCTCGCTTGACAAAAGATCAACTCATGCAACTTCATCTTGAAGCAAATCCCCAGGTGCTAATTTCTGCATACTCTCCGACAGGTAGCACAATGCTACTGGAAGATACAAGCGATCGCACTTGGTCGGGTAAACTACCAGAAACTGGTTATTACGAGTTTGTTATTGTCTCAACTGCATCAGCACCAGTCGATTATTTACTTCAAATCATTGCTGATTAGCACAAAAAAGAAAGCAGGCGGGTATGTGGGTAGGCGGGAAAAACAGCATTTTCGTCTCTCCCACACTCCTCACCTGTACACTACTCTTTACCAGTTACTTTGCTAACTGCTTCTTTTGCGCCTTCTACTGCTTTCTGAACAGCACCTTCACCAGTACCTTTGACATTTTCTTCATAAACTTTTTCAGGATTCTCTGCTGCTTGTACTTGCGCTTCGTAAGCTTGTTCTCTGGCGCTGACATCTTCTTGAGTGCCCTGCGTCATTGTTTCCTGCTGCAGCATGGACTTATTAGCTGCCATGCTGGGTTGAGTTGCAAAAATCAACAGACAAGACACGCTCATAAGACTCACTAAACCTAGAATAACTAGGCTTTGACGAAATGCTTGCTTCAAAACAGCAAAAATCTGTTGCATATAAATATTTCCTCACTTTTTTGTGATGTTAGTGTAAAAATTACTGATACACCCTGTAAAAATCAAGCTAAATTGCATCCTACGTGGCAGAGTTGCACAGTGCCTTCTACCTGGAGGGAGAGTTATGAGTGTTGAGTGTTGAGTTTTGAGTTACTCGTAAAGAAAATTCAAAATGTGCTAAGGCACCGCTACGCTAACGCGCATTCAAAACTTAAGATAATTGCCTTTGGCACCTTTCTTCGCAAAAACTCGCGCATTCAAAACTAAAACCTCTTTATGATTTAACTCAAAACTCATAACTCATAACTCAAAACTAATCACTCTCCCCTACTTAAGCTTCATCCAAAGCAGCAATACCAGGAAGTTCTTTGCCTTCAAGTAACTCTAAGCTTGCGCCACCACCAGTTGAAATGTGACTCATTTGCTCAGCAACACCAACTTTCTCGACGGCTGCTACCGAGTCACCACCACCAATAATGCTAGTAACACCTTGTTTGGTGAGATCGGCAAGCGTTCGTGCGATCGCTTCGGTTCCTACAGCAAACTTATCAAACTCAAATACGCCCATTGGTCCATTCCAAATTACTGATTTGCATTCAGCAAGCGCATCTTGGAACATCTTGACAGAATCAGGACCAACATCTAACCCCATGCCGTCTTCAGGGATATTTTCAACGCTAACAGTTTCTGCGTTGGCATCTGCCGCAAATTTATCAGCAACGACGACATCAGTAGGTAACAACATTTGCACGCCGCGTTCTTTTGCTTTAGCTTCTAATGATTTAGCCAGTTCTAGCTTGTCGTCTTCCACCAACGATTTACCCACATTCAACCCACGGGCTTTGTAGAATGTAAAAATCATCCCGCCACCCAAGATTAGCTTGTCGCACTTGTCCAACAATGTCTCAATCACACCAATTTTGCTAGAAACTTTAGATCCACCAATAATGGCTGCTAAAGGACGTTGCGGATTTTCAATCGCGCTTTGAAGATACTGTAATTCTTTTTCAATCAAGTATCCAGCAACAGAAGGGCTGAGGTAGTGTGTCACGCCTTCGGTGGAAGCATGGGCGCGGTGGGCTGTACCAAACGCATCATTGACGTACACATCTGCATTGGCTGCTAACTGTTTGGCAAATTCAGGGTCATTTTTCTCTTCTTCTTTGTGGAAGCGGACGTTTTCTAGCAATAGCACTTGACCATTTTGCATCCCTGAGACTTTGTTCGCCACTTCGTCTCCGATACAGTCATCGCATTTTATCACTTCTTGACCGAGTAATTCCGAAAGGCGTTTAGCAACAGGAGTCAGACGCAGCTTGTCATCCACCCCTTTGGGACGTCCAAAGTGGCTAGCTAAAATGACCTTAGCGCCTTTTTGCGTCAAATCCTGAATTGTAGGCAGTGCGGCACGAATCCGAGTATCATCAGTGATGTTCCCTTGGTCATCCAATGGGACATTAAAGTCTACCCGCACTAATGCACGCTTACCAGATAAGTCTGAAGCCGATAAATTTGCTAAAGTTTTTTTGGACATAATTGATAAGTTCCTCCTGACTGGATTCTTAATTAATTATTAAGCGCCGTCCACATTTTACCGGAGTCGGGGTATCAAAGATGCCTGCAATGTTTAAGACTGTTTTATTTCCAATCGATCAAAGTCGAGATGCTAGAGAAGCGGCTGAAGTTGTTGCTGACGTCGTGAAAAAGTATGATAGTCGCTTGGTGCTGCTATCAGTAGTAGAATCTGCGGACTCAGAAGATGAGCCTGGTGCTGACATGATGGCGTCCCCTGATGCTGTAGCCCAACTGCTCAAAAATGCGCAATCACTGTTTACAGAGCAAGGTATTTCAGCAGATACAATCGAACGCGAGGGTAAGCCTGCGTTTGTCATTTGCGATGTAGCAGACGAGATTGAGGCAAATTTAATTATTATGGGCTGCCGTGGATTGGGATTAACCGAAGAAGGTGCGACAGATAGTGTTACTAATCGAGTTATCAATCTTTCTCCCTGTCCAGTGTTGATCGTTCCTTAAAAGCGATTAGCGATTAGCAATTAGTGGTTAGCGCTTTATTTATTTGGGACGGAGTTTATTTTGAAAGACTTTAGACAGTTAAAAATATGGGAGAAAGCACACGCTCTAACGCTAGCAGTTTACCAAGCGACGCGAGTATTTCCTAAAGAGGAATTGTACGGATTGACAAGCCAAATGCGTCGTGCTTGCGTTTCAATTCCTGCTAATATTGCGGAAGGATGTGGTAGGAAAGGAGAAGCAGAATTAGCTCGCTTCTTGCAAATCTCTATGGGTTCAGCTAGTGAGCTAGAGTACTACCTGTTTCTGTCTAGGGATCTTCACTTACTGACAAGCCAAGAATACGAAAACTTAGCAAAAGCTCTAAGTGAGCTAAAGCGAATGTTAAATTCATTCATCCAAAAGCTTATTGTCTAGTGTTTGCTAATTGCTAACAGCTAACCGCTAACCGCTAAAAATGACAACTCCCTCGATCCAATGGTACCCAGGTCACATTGCTAAAGCTGAAAAGGCACTCAAAGAACAGCTAAAGCTTGTTGATGTTGTGCTGGAAGTACGTGATGCGCGAATTCCTTTAGCGACACATCATCCGCAAGTCAAAGAGTGGGTGGGGAATAAAACGCGGGTTTTGGTATTGAACCGCATTGATATGATTCAACCACAAGCACAGCGAATGTGGACGCAGTGGTTCAGAGAACAGGGAGAAGAACCGTATTTTACAAATGCGCAAAAAGGTGATGGTGTCATTGCCATTGCTAAAGCAGCACAAGCTGCAGGAGTAGCAGTGAATCAACGACGACGCGATCGCGGTATGTTACCACGCCCTGTACGGGCTGTTGTCATTGGTTTTCCGAATGTTGGGAAATCAGCACTGATTAATCGGCTATTGAAGCGTAAAGTTGTCGAAAGTGCGGCGCGTGCTGGTGTGACGCGACAGTTACGCTGGGTGCGCATTTCGGATCAACTAGAATTACTAGATGCACCTGGGGTGATTCCAGCGAAGTTGAATAACCAACAAGCCGCTTTTAAGTTAGCGATTTGCGATGATATTGGTGATGCATCATATGATAATCAACGTGTCGCAGCTACTTTAGTTGACTTGCTCAAGTCTTTGACTGTCACCGCACCAGAATTATTTCCCGAAGATCCTCTACAGCGCTACAAACTCGATCCTACTTTGTTTACTGGTGAAGCTTATATCTATACCTTGGCACATCAACGCTATCAAGGTGATGTTGAGCGCACGGCACGATCACTCTTGACAGATTTCCGTAAAGGTGCATTAGGAGCAATTTCTTTAGAGTTGCCACCAGATTAGAACTTTTGGCTTTATTGCTGATAACTCTAAAAATCAATCAGCGGTTCGACTATCTCAACAATATTACATGCTGAGTTCCTTATACCAGATCTGTTTTATTACACAGCACAACCTACGAGAGTGATTCTCGCAAAATTGCTAACTTTTCTGGCAAAACTTGGTAATAGATCCACGTCCCACGTCGCTCTCGTTTTAGCAAACCTGCTTCATACATTAGCTTGAGATGGTGACTCACGGTTGGTTGCGAAAGTCCTAACGGTTCTGCTAATTCACAAGCACAAACCTCTCTAGATGGCTGCGCTGCGATTAAGCTCAGCATTTGCAGCCGCACAGGCTCGCTCAACACACGAAAAATCGCCGCTAGATGAGTCGCCTCATCTACTGTAAGACGACCGGAAAGCAAGGGTGTGCAGCAAGATGTAACTTTAGGTAACTTCATATTTTTTATATTGACACATATCGATATAAGGTACAAAATATTGATAGACTTAAATATTGATAAGTATCGATATAAAGAGGATCAAACTATGTCTCGCGTTCAATTGGCACTTAATGTTCGTGATATTGATTCTGCTGTTGATTTCTACAGCAAACTTTTTGCCACTGAGCCAGCAAAACGCCGCCCAGGTTATGCTAACTTTGCGATCGCAGAACCTCCCTTGAAACTGGTACTGATCGAAAACCCTAAAGCAGCAGGTAAGTTGAATCATCTGGGAATTGAAGTAGAGTCATCTGAACAAGTCAGACAAGCTAGCGATCGCCTTCAAAAAAGTGACCTATCTGTGACACCTGAACCCCAGACTACTTGTTGCTACGCTTTGCAAGATAAAGTTTGGGTGAAAGATCCAGATGGTGCTAACTGGGAAGTCTATGTAGTTTTGGAAGATTCGGCAACTTTTGGTGTGTCTCAGAAAACTGAAGCTCCAGTTTGTTGCTCCTAGACTGCTTACGTAGTTTTGAGCGCGTCTTTGGATAGAATTGAGTACCACCGCTAAGCTTCAAATCAATGTTTCCAGGCAAAAAATAAGCTGTATTATACGATATGCATTGTAGAAACCTGTCTTCACAGGTTTTTTCTGTGTAACTGCATTTTTAATCGCTTAGGCTTGAGTAAGGTTTAGCTTCCACTTATAGAAGTTTCCAATCCCTTCACTGCGGTTTATCCATCTAAATATCGCAGTTTCGCTGTAGCTTGCAAATATCAGTAAAGTTAATCGTAAATATAAAATGTCCCTACTTTGCCACTTTTTTGTCCCGCTTTTGTTACTTTCACTGAACTAATCTATCCAAAGCATAAAGAACTTCCATAGAAGATAAAGAACCCAGAAGTTCCTAAGTAGCAAGTAGTAAACGAAAAGAGGCAATTTTGATGAATAACATTGTTTTCATGAAAAGCAATTGCGCCAGTAACAATAACGCACATATTCATGCTAATGTCCGCGCATCGTTCAACGAACAAGAAACACTTCCAGAGATTCATTCCACTGCATACATCCATCCCTTAGCCGCTGTGATTGGTAATGTTTATCTTGGTAAGCGAGTAATGGTAGCGCCAGCAGCATCTGTACGGGGCGACGAAGGACAACCAATTTGGGTAGGTGATGATGTTAATGTGCAAGATTGTGTAGTTCTCCATGCGTTAGAAACTCATGTAAATGGCGAGTTGGTACGCGAGGCTGTTGTTGAAGTTGAAGGCGCATATTATGGAGTATATATTAGCGATCGCGTTTCGTTAGCGCATCAATGCCAAGTACATGGTCCTGCTAGCATTGGCTTTGATACTTTTGTTGGGATGCAGGCTTTAGTTTTCCGCGCGACTGTTGGTAATAATTGTGTCATTGAACCTAAAGCATTGGTTATGGGTGTTACCATTTCTGATGGCAGATATGTTCCTGCTGGCGCTTTAATTACTACCCAAGAAGCTGCTGATAATTTGCCATATATTAGTAACGAGTATCCGCTGAAAAGTTTAAATAATGCTGTAGTTCATGTAAATACGCAGCTAGCGAGAGGCTACCAAGAACAAAAAACATTAGTCAGTCTGAGAGCAGCTTAAAATTTAGCATTTGTTATAAATCAGGACTTACGCAGTACAAGTACTAGAGACAAAGAGTGCAGTGATTGATAGCAAAAAACACAACTCAATCATAGCTTGGTAATTAATTTAACTTGAGCGTAAGTCTTGTTTCACCAATCATTTACTGAAGGTAAGCAAAAATATGAGACCACATAAACTTAAACTAATCACAACAAACAACAATCATTTAGTTAAATCTCAATCACTTGCTGGAGTAAGTATTTCTGATAGACAGTATATTCCTGCTGGTGCAATTATTACAACTCAAGCCGCTGCTAATAAATTATCTACTCATCGGATCGCTTCAAAAACTTCTTCAATTCGTTTGCAGTTACTATCTACCGTTTCATAGTTGTTAGTATTAAGTTAGAAAAGAATACAAAGTTTTATAGGTTTTTAAAACTTACGCACTACGAATAAAACTGAGGCTTTGAAAACCTAAAGCAGAAGAATGAGCAACATCTATCTTCTGACGTAAGTGACAACTAACCACATCACAGAGTTGAAAATTACGTACTATCCATCTTATTCATTGTTGAGTTAACTCATTTAAGTAACTACTGCTACAAGGTTACTGCGATCGCCCATATTTACCTAAGTTCCACTGATATCTAATTAGTAGGAGATACCTCATGACGTCAATATTTCCTCACAATCAAACTTACTTTCTCAGTTTCAAAGGATATTTGTATAAAATCAACCAAAGAATTTCAAATACACCAGAACGAGCGTTAGAACAAGCTTATAAGTCTGTGTTAAAAATTAAGGAACTAGAAGATGAGTATTTTGGTGGAAGAAAAATTTCAGTTGAATCTAGTAAACAGAGTGTTTATATTAGCTCTTTTGTAAGAACTAATCTAGATAAACACCTAAATATTGCCAAGTTACGACTTACAGAATTTAACGCAAGTTCATTTATTCTTGGTAATTTAACTCAAAATCATGTATTTAAGTTAAAGATCATTGACGAGGTATTAGCAAAGTACGCACCCAAACAAGATATATCTTCAGCTTTGGTAGACACAACTAAAGTAGGGAATCTTGTGAAAAATGGTAGCGATCGCGCCTACTCATCTACTATCAATGTTCATACTGAAGGCGTTAGTGATAAAACAGGAGCCGTACCCAGATCAATTGGCAGAACTATCAATCGTATTAAAAAAGACTTCAACCCTCAAGCTGAAGCAGAAGTACTGCAACAATTCCGTAGTTCGCGAACTAAAACACTCATTGCTGTTAAATTTCTAATTCTTTTAATAGCTATCCCTCTAGTCACACAACAAGTCTCTAAACATTTTTTAATTAGCCCAATCGTTGAACGTGTTAGAGGCGAACAAACTCAGTTTCTCAACTACGAAATGAAAGAAGAAGCCATGCGCGAACTGCAAAGCTTTGAAGACGGTTTAAGATTTAATAATCTAATTACGGCAACCCCAACACTTTCACCAGCAGTGATTGAAGAAAAAGTCAAAGAAAAAGCAACTGAAATTGCGCAAGAATATCATCATAAAAGTCATAGTGCAATTAGTAATGTATTTGCTGATTTAATTGCTGTTGCTGCTTTCATATTTGTCTTACTAATAAGCAAGAAGCAAATTATTGTTCTCAAGTCTTTTATGGATGAAATTGTTTATGGTCTTAGTGATAGTGCTAAAGCTTTTATCATTATTTTGTTCACAGATATCTTTGTCGGTTTTCACTCACCTCATGGCTGGGAAGTTGTGTTAGAAGGAATTGCTAATCACTTGGGTATTGCAGCAAATAGAAGCATCATGTTCCTTTTTATTGCCACATTTCCAGTTATTTTAGACACTATTTTCAAATACTGGATTTTTAGATATCTCAGTAGAATTTCTCCTTCAGCAGTAGCAACTCTAAGAAACATGAATGAATAACACCTTGTGTTCTAGCCTAACGCCTGCGGCTAACGGCAAACTCTATAGAGAATACAATGCGGTTGATTCAATGAGTTCTCTTTTTAAGAATATACTGGAGGTCAAACATGAAATTGCCAATCAACAAAAAAGTTCGTTCGCGCAGACACGCTTGGCAACAAAAGGCTGTTACACACAGAAAATCAGTATTTCGTTTTCAGAATTCTCCTCATCATAAAAATGTTTCTTCAAGATCGTTCAAAGAGAAATTTCATATTTACACTGGCGAGCAACTAAATTGGTATCAAGTAATAATTCGTCTTGCAAGTTCAGTTATTCCTGGAATTTTACCGTGGGTACTTCTATGTGGAGGATATGGCTTTCTCATTGCGCTCATCAATCATTTTGGTTATCTATCAGTTTTCCGTGACAATAAAGTGGTTCCTAATGTTGTTTTGATTTTAAATATTGTACTGAGCTTGTTATTAGTTTTTCGGACAAATACAGCACATGAGCGCTTTTGGGAAGGGCGTAAACTGTGGGGAGCAATGGTGAATACTGTGCGTAACTTAGCACGAGGTATTTGGATAGTTGTTGAAGAAAGAGAACCTGGCGATCGCGAAGATAAAGCAGCTGCATTACGCTTAGTTGTTGCCTTCTCAGTTGCTATGAAGTTACACCTACGTAGAGATCCCGTTAATCCTGAGTTAGTGCCATTAATGACACCCTTACAATATCACAAGCTTGAATTCATCAATCATCCTCCACTAGAAATTGCTTTTTGGATCGGAGATTATCTTCAACACCAATACGAACGCCAATTTGTAAATGTTTTTCAACTCACAGCTTTACATGAGTTACTTGATGACATGGTAGATATTTTAGGAGGTTGCGAACGGATTTTAAAAACTCCTGTTCCTCTAATTTATACTATTGTTCTCAAAACTTTGTTGATATTATATTTCCTTTTATTACCTATAGAAATTGTTGCTGGACTAACTTGGTGGACGAGTCCAATTCTAGCTTTTATCAGCTTTATTTTACTCGGAATTGATGAAATTGGTGCAGAAATTGAAGAGCCTTTTGGGCACGATCCTAATGACTTACCATTAGATTTTATTTGTAATACAATGCTGCGAAATGTTGATGACTTGATTACTCTTTCTCCCATTCGTCGTCAAACTTACGAAAAGCTGAGAAGAGTTGCTTAACCTCTACTCTCTAAGATTTAAAAAAATATTATGGAGAAGTGAAAACAATGAATATACTACAAAGCAAAATGAAGATTGGTGCTACTAGCGTAGTAACTTTTACACAAATTGATTTATATTTTATGGCTATATCAAAATTTAATATGCTTCAACAAATACGCCAGTGGTTAAATTGTACTGCAATTCAAAATCCCAGCTTAGCACGTCGTTTATGTCAGCTTATTCTTGCACATTGTCCTTTTGAGTGCAACGTACAAGTTTTTAGGCGGACTTTTTACATTAGATCTCCTGCATGAATCACAGATGCCCTATGACTAAAGTCGGGGCTATCCAAGCCAAGTGTACCTTCATACACTAAAATAAGATTTTTATGGGTAAGTCCACGGAGGTGGACTTTGTTTATTCAGCTAGTGAATTTATACGAGATCGCATTCACGCAGGAGGTCTATTCCATCTTTTTGTAAGTTGAATCCCTTGTATCAAAAACTCATGGCGTTACGCTTTCGAGCGTTATCTTATCTAGCTGATGACTGTGGTGAAGATGTTACTCAATATTGTATAAATTTAAGCAGTCGGTAGATACACTTGAAAACAGCTACCTATACCTAAAGTACTACTCACAGTAATTTTTCCACTATGTTGATGTGCAATTGTTTGAGCGATCGCAAGCCCTAATCCCAGTCCTTTTGTTTGAGGCGATCGCGCTTTATCAACTCTCCAAAATCGTTGAAATACAAAGGGTAAGTACTCTGGAGCAATTCCTACACCATTATCTTCTACACGCACAACAACACATCGCTTTTGTTGCACCATAGAAATAATCACGCTTCCTCCTGTTATTGTGTACTTAAGGGCATTGTCTACTAAATTGGCAAACAATCGCTTCAGTTGTGCAGGCTCACTATTCACTAAAATGCTGGGGATAAGTTGCAGCTTAAGTACAATTCCTTTTTCTTGGGCGTAAGGTTTAAAGAGTTCTACAACATTGTATAAAATCTCATTCAAATAAAGGTATTTCCAACCTGCTGGTGGTGCTACTACTGCATCGGTACGCGCTAAAAAAAGCAAGTCCTCAGACAAACTCACAAGTTGATCAGTAGCACTAGCGATCGCAACTAGTTTCTTCGCATCACTTGGATGAACTCGTTCGGGATGGCTTTGCATCACTTCAATCGCAGTGCTAATTGCAGTCAAAGGATTCCGTAGTTCGTGGGAAGCGTCTGCAGTAAACTCTTTAAGTCTTTGAAAGCTTTTCTCAATTGGTTCTAAAGTTTGTTGAGTCAGTAAGACAGCACCAATCGCCATGAAAATCAATGCAATTGCGTTACCAATTCCCAACCCAATAACTAATCTGGCGATCGCACTTTCTATTTCTTTGGTAGATTCATTCGCACGGATATAACCTTCCAACTCTAATCTTTGCAGACTATCAGCAAGCACAGAACTTTGACTATCTGAGTAAACAGCAATGGTTAACGTCCGAATTTGTCCTTGTTGTTGAATATTTTGATTCGTTCGTTTCAGAGGTAAAGTAGAAAATATCTTACCTTTTCGTGCCAGAATCTTACCATTTGCATCGAACCATTCTAAACTCTGATCTCGTTTAAATAGTTCGCGCCACGGTAAATCTTGGTTAACGCTCTGAAGACCTTCAGTTTTGACGGCGTTTAAACTAGGGACAGCAGCTTGGGCTAAAGTCAGTAGCTGATTGTTTAAGTGCTGCTCGTGACTGCGAGTAAAAAATACGTATACTGCTATACTTGACATTCCTAGTACTGTTGCCATCACTGTTAAATACGTTAGTAAAAAACGACAGCGCAGGCGTTGAAACATTTGCTTAGGGGTTCGATTTGAGTCTGTAGCCCAACCCGTAAACTGTTTCAATAAAGTCATCAGGCGCTCCTACTCCTTTCAATTTCTGCCGTAGACGCTTAATATGAGCCTTAATTGTGTCTTCTCCTGGTGGTTCTTCAAAAGACCAAAGATTCTCTAAAATGGCATTTCGGTTAAGCACACTGCTACCTTGACGCAAGAAAAGCTCTAAAAGGCGGTACTCTTTTGGGGTAATTTGCAATGGTTGCTGATGATAAGTGACTTCACAAGTATTCGAGTTTAGACACAAACCTCCCCATTCTAAAGCAGGAGGCAAAGTTGAATTGCCTCGCCGGATTAAAGCACGAATCCGTGCCATTAATTCTTGTAGTTTGTAAGGTTTGATCACATAATCATCAGCACCTGCATCTAGACCTTTAACTTGATCGCTTGTTGTATCTCGTGCTGTTAACATCAAAATTGGCATTGAATAGCCCTGTAGACGTAGTTTTTGGCACAAGCTAATGCCATCGATTTTAGGTAGCATGAGATCGAGTACAAGGAGATTGTAGGTAAAAGATTTAACAAACTCCCAGCCACTTTGACCGTCAGCTGCAATATCAACAACATAGTGTTGGTCACTTAAAGCTTCCGCAAGCGAATCTGCAATGCGTTCATCATCTTCAACTAATAAAATTCTCATGGTAGGTAGTTACCTTGAGTCTCTGCTTTCATATCAAATAGCAATATACTTAATGATCTTGTAATAGCAACTGCATTGAGTGGTAAACGTAGAGTAATACAGTTTGTTTATATATAAATAAAATCCGGTCTCATTCCTCAACAAGACCGAAATTCTTGAAAATGTTACCCTAATTTAATAGAACCTGTTTCCAAAGTCAATGTAACGGTTGTTAGGTAATTGGTTATATGTTGCCTAACAATACATTCACTCATACATTAAGCTATACTGATTTTATGAAAAATAGATGAAAATTACATGAGAAGGTTCTTATGTTTGCCAGAAATATGCTGTTTTGATAAGTTTTGGGAGCGTTATTTCATTAGGTATGGCGTAAGTTTTTACAAAGAAAAACCCATTCCTTCTAATCCTTGGCGCAGTCGCTCTGCTTCCGGAGAACTTTGCATTTCATGCAATGCTATTGCCTGTTTAAAAGCAGCCAAACTGTCATTTAATTTGCCAGATTTGAGCAGGACAACGCCCAAATTTTGATAGGCTTCAGCATAATTAGAATTAAGTGCGATCGCTTGACGGTAATTTGCGATCGCTTCATTGAGCAATCCCATCGCTTTTAAAGTCATCCCTAGGTTGTAATAACCAGCAGCAAACTTAGGATCGATTTGTAAAGCAATTTCATATGCCATTTTTGCTCCATTAAGATCGCCAGTTGCTTGTCTTAAGTTACCCAAATTGTTGTAAGCACCGAGTTTGAGTAATGGATAGATTGATAATCCAATTGCTGCTTGATAATGTGCGATCGCTTTTGGTATCTGTTGTAATTTGCTATAAGCAATTCCTAGATGGTAGTGTAATTCGTATAATATTTGCGCATTAAGACCGCTGCGCTTGAGTCCCTTCTCTAGTAATTCAATGCCTCGTTGCCAAGAACCAGTTTCAACGTACAAGGCACCAAGCTTGCTGCACACATACGGATCGTTAGGGTGACAGTTATAAAATCCTTCCATTGCGGTTTGGGCTTGGGCAAACTTATCTTTTTGGGCGATCGCACTACGTTGATAGCCTTGATGGAGAATTGCGACATTGGGTAAATAACCAATCTGCCATTGCGGTTCTTGACTCATAATGCGAGTCACACTATCATCAACCAAAGCATGATACGGTCGAGAAAAGCAAAGGTTGGGGTGACGTCGAAATAAACGTGAAACTTGTGAGTAAGGTGATTGTGCAGCACCTACTTCTTGTCTCAATAAATTAACAAGCAGAAAGCGATCGTGTTGTATGGCTTGCTTGAGCAAGGGAACGATATCTGGAACTAGCACTTCATCAGCATCTAACACCAGTACCCAGTTACTACGCACATACTTTAAAGCCTCATTCCGTGCTTTAGCAAAATCATAACACCACTCAAAAGGATAAACTTCAGCACCAAGTTTCCTGGCAACATCAGGTGTGCGATCGCTTGAACCGGTATCTAGCACAATCATTTCATCAACAACACCCTGAACACTACCTAGACACTGAGGCAATGTTTGTTCTTCATTTTTTACAATCATGCACAAGCTGAGTTGCATTTTTCCCACATACTGATAGCAAGCTGTGGCAATATTAGCTTATCTCATAGTCAGTAGTGACCAACCACTAACCACTAACCCGTTATAAGTATCAAGGCACATTGGTCATTCAACCTTATGCAAAAAGACTCCCTAATCAGTTAATAGCTGAATGGGAGTCAGTTATGTAGCTGTTAACACAAATAAAAAGTAACCGATGTTAAACACAATGTCTCATTAATGCTATAGGTGCTTTATCAGATACGATCGTGCTATCGGTACTCTAAGATCAAAGATTGGGTGGTAACAATACTCTGTCAATTGCATGAATGATACCATTGCTAGCTTGAATATCTGGCTGAACAACTGTTGCGTCATTCACTGTGACTTGATTACCAGAAGTTTTAACATTAATCGCTTCACCCTCAACGGTTGGAACTTCCCCAGGTTGCAGTTCGGTAGACTGAACTCTTGCCGGAACAACGTGATAAGTTAAGATTTGGACTAAAAGTTGTTTGTTCTCTGGTCTTAGTAGTTCTTGTAGTGCATCTTGCGGTAATGCAGCAAATGCTTCATCCGTAGGAGCAAAAACAGTGAATGGTCCTGTTCCTGATAAAGTTTCAGTTAAACCTGCTGCTTGTAAAGCTGCAGTCAATGTCTTAAAAGAGCTGTTTGCTGCAGCCAAAGCTACTATATTATTTGCTGCGTCAGGAGAAGTTCCTGTTGGTGGTGTAGTTGGTGTTGGTGTTACTGGTGCTGGTGCTGTTGGTGGTGTTGTGGGTGGTGCTGGAGCAACAGGAGGTGTGGTTCCTGGAGTCGTGCCAGGAGTTTGATTGTAGGGAGGCTCGTTGAAAATACTTGGTCTAGGATTGAGAACTCCTTGACTTTGTGCAACTATGGGAAAGCCTGCTGCAATACTGACGCCTACAACCCCTAACCAACCGGCTAATCTTTTAAGGGGAATACTTTGGTTGTGCATTTTTGTCATGAGTCTTATTATCAATTTTTAAGTTTTATATCATTAAAATCCAAATTTACAAAGTTTTTTCCATACCACCGCGCAAATCTAACTTAAGAAATAGCTCACTTCTCGAATGATGAGAACCTACCTAAATATAGATATGCAGTAAGTTTCAAGAACAATCTCCATCATTAAACTTATTGCAAAAGTACTTAAACTGTCATGTTGAGCCTTGCGAAACATCTCGCGAGATTCTGCGCTACATTACATTCCGCTGGGAATGACATTTATAATTTTTCGGCTTTTGCAAGAACTCTATTATGTGCAACATCTTGATCCTTGATATTTAGTACTAACGTCATACGCATATAGTAGCTATACAAGCTTGATATATAATTTTGCTTTTCTTCAAAGCTAATCTAGAGTTCAATTATGACAGTAAGTAACAGTTCAATTCAACCAAGATGCATAGTGAGGAACATTTGATTTCTTTGTAAACTCTACACAGAAAATTTATTGTTACTTTATCAGTATTTAACCTAGGCTTTAAAATCTTTCGCTTGCTTTAAAAATACTAAGAAATAGTTTGTTCCAACTTCTCTAATTACGAAATCTCTGCTCGCTAAAATTCTAACACTTTAGATTCTTACTTACGATAGAGGCTATCGGCTTGTTGCAATTGATACTCTAATTATGAAAGGAAAAGAGCTGGTAAGAGTTAGGAGGAAATAAAACATGGAATTTCTAGCATGGATCGTTTTAGGTCTTATAGCTGGTGCGATCGCAAAAGCAATTTATCCTGGACATCAAGGTGGCGGGATTCTAGCAACAATTGTCTTAGGTATTTTGGGTGCATTAATTGGTGGTTGGCTAGGTAGTGCCCTTTTTCCAGGGGCAGGGGCGGCAGGTGCAGCTGCAGGCGCGTTGACTATACCCAGTATTATTTTTGCAGTCCTAGGCGCAATTATTCTTCTCTTCATTTGGGGCTTAATTACTCGTCGTACTGCATAAGTAGAATAGAAACACGGTATAAGTCTTACACTTCATTAGCGCAATGTTTTTTTGCTCCTCTAGCGTATAGCTGGAGGAGTTTCAATATATATTCATGTTTTTTCTAAAATCTGCATAAATTCCCTTAGTAAAAATTAGTTGAAATCTACCTTACTCTCAGGTGATTAAATCAAGAAAATAAGAATCAAAAGTAAGAATTATGACTATTTATCAAGTTAAAAGGTAACAAAGACACTACTTTTCTACTGAGTGACTACCTATAATGTTAAGTGTTTTGTGTATGCAGGGAAAGCCGAAGCGGAGGAAAAATGCTGGAATTGTACCAATTTGAACTATCGCAATACTCAGAAAAAGTTCGTTTGATTTTAGATTTCAAAGGGTTGGCATATCGCAAAATCGAAGTTACCCCTGGAGTTGGGCAGTTAGAGCTTTTTCGCTTGACAGGTCAAAGGCAAGTACCCGTATTAAAGGATGGCAGTCAATATATTGCTGACTCTACAGAAATTGCCAAATATCTGGAACGTAAATATCCGGATCGCCCAATCATTCCTTCAGACCCGAAACAACGTGCTGTGTGCTTACTGATTGAAGAATGGGCAGACGAATCAATTGGGATGAAAAGCCGCAAAGCCTTGTTTGGCGCATTGAGTCAAAGTGAGAACTACCGAAAGTCATTGTTACCTATGGCTACACCTGACCTAGTGAAAACACTGATAGGAGTTGTACCTAATGATGTTTTAAAAGTCCTTGGTTTTGGTGTTGGATATGGACCAGATGTTGTTAAATCAGCTGAGGAAGACTTGAAACAAGATTTGGAAGTTCTTTGTTTACTGCTAGCTGAAAATTCTTATTTAGTTGGAGATCAACCAACACTTGCAGACTTAGCTGTTGCTGGTTTGTCTATGTTACTAAGATTTCCTGATGGATCTTACCTAGAATTACCCGCAACTTTGAAAGGAAAAGGAATTCCTGGTCTAGGCGATAATATTGCTTATCAGTCATTTTTTGACTGGCGCGATCGCTTATATAAGCAATACCGTAAACCTTTAACAGCAGTGAGTACAGTAGGCTCTACACCAACCTCAATTCAAATCGATTAACTGAAGAAGGGATCAAAGATTGCAGATCAGAGGTCAGGGCAAACCGAGGAGTAAGAAGCGAGACAATTCAAAACTCAAAACTCGAACAACCTCTGACCTTTTTAAACAAATTGCTAGTCAGAAAGAAAAATCCAGCGTAAGATAAGGCTGCATAAGGATCGCAGTGAATGCTATGAATTCGGCACAGCCATTAGGGTCAGTCACACACGGATCGCTCAGCCAGGGGTTAGAAGTGAGATTGCATCCAGATGTTTCTGTAGAAGATATGCGGGTAGGAAAATTCCTGATCGTTGAAGGCGTGCGATCGCGTTTCTTCTGTATGCTAACCGATGTTGCTCTCTCAACTTCTAGCAACCGAATTGTTGCCAATCCTCCTAGCCCTAATGATGATTTCTTAAGAGATGTGCTAGCCGGAAGTGGAACTTATGGCACGATTAACCTGACTCCAATGTTGATGTTTACACCAGAGGAAGAAGGCTCAAAGAGGGACTTGCATCTTAATGGTAGTAATGGCAGTTCTTTAGCTTCATTTCAGCCACAGAGTAGCAGTAATATGGAACTTCTACCTGTGAAGACGATTCCAAGTCACTTTAGTCAAGTTCATGAAGCTTCTGAACGTGATTTTCGGGCAGTATTTGGTTGGGAAGACGATCCGCACCGTCGTAACTTTGCGATCGGTCAACCATTAGACATGGACGTGCCAATTTGTCTTGATTTGGATCGTTTTGTAGAACGAAGTAACGGCGTATTTGGTAAATCTGGTACTGGTAAATCATTTTTAACTCGCTTGCTGTTATCAGGAATTATCCGCAAACGTGCCGCAGTTAACTTAATCTTTGATATGCACTCTGAATATGGTTGGGAAGCTGTATCAGAAGGAAAACAATTTAGTACAGTAAAAGGCTTGCGTCAGTTATTTCCTGGACAAGTGCAAATGTATACTCTTGATCCAGAGTCAACCAAACGCCGTGGAGTTCGCGACGCCCAAGAACTCTATCTGAGTTATGACCAGATAGAAATTGAGGATATTCGCTTAGTTGGACAAGAATTAAATTTGTCGGAAGCAAGTTTAGATAACGCTAACATTCTTTTCAGTGAATTTGGTAAATCCTGGATTCTTCAGTTGTTAAATATGACCAATGAGGAAATTCAGATGTTTTGTGATGAAAAGCGGGGTCACAAGGGTTCCCTTCTAGCGTTACAGCGTAAACTGATGCGCTTGGAAAACCTCAAATATATGCGTTCTGCTTGTCCGCACAATTATGTCGAGCAAATTCTTCAGTCTCTTGAAGCGGGTAAACACGTTGTTGTCGAGTTTGGTTCGCAATCAGATATGCTTTCTTATATGCTGGTGACAAATATGATTACACGTCGCATCCACCGCGCATACGTTCGTAAAGCAGAGAAGTTTTTACAATCCAAAAATGCCAGCGATCGCCCAACTCAATTAGTCATTACCATCGAAGAAGCGCACCGCTTTCTCGATCCTAGTGTTGTCGGACAAACAATTTTCGGCACAATTGCCCGAGAGATGCGCAAATACTTTGTTACTTTACTTGTTGTAGACCAGCGCCCTTCGGGAATTGATAACGAAGTGATGTCCCAAATAGGAACTAGAATTACAGCATTACTCAACGACGAAAAAGATATTGATGCTATCTTTACTGGTGTTTCTGGAGGACAAAGTTTAAGGTCAGTTTTGGCGAAGTTAGATTCTAAGCAACAAGCGTTGATCCTCGGTCATGCGGTACCTATGCCTGTTGTTGTGCGTACTCGCCCATATGATACTCAATTCTATACAGAAATTGGGGATGTTGCTTGGGAAGAGAAATCTGATTCAGAAGTCTTTGCAGCGGCTGAATTGGCAAAAGCAGACTTGGGCTTTTAATACCATAGAAGAGTCCTACTCGTTTCGATTGATTAAGTTAGCGATCGCCTGCACCAACTTTTCTGGTTCTACAGGCTTGGCAAGATGATCCTGAAAACCTGCAGCGAGTGCTTGTTGTTGATCGTACTCGCCAGCGTAGGCGGTAAGGGCAATTGCAGGAATTCTAGAACGCTGTCTTACTTGTCGCATCAGCATATAGCCATCAACATCTGGCATGCCAATATCGCTAATTAAGATATTAGGTAAAAATGAATCAAGGGTTAGTAATGCGTCTGCTGCTGATGCAGCAATGCGGACTTTGGCTCCATACTGTTCTAAGATTGCTAGCACCAATTCTTGCATATCAACTTCATCATCTACAACAAGAATACGAACGCCTTGTAAATGTAAAACACATGAAGAGTGATTTTTCTTTTGCTCGTTGTCTTGTGAGTCATTTTGTGGTAGTGGGAATTGCACAGTAAAAGTTGCGCCTTGTCCTTCACCAAGACTTTCAGCTTTGACATAACCGCCATGTAACTCAGTGATTTGGCGAACGATCGCCAGTCCTAACCCAAGTCCTCCAAATTTACGAGTGGTTGTGCCATCCTCTTGACGGAAGTATTCAAATACATAAGGTAAAAAATTGTTATGAATTCCCTTACCAGTATCCTTGACTTGAATCTGTGCAATGCTTTCAAGTTGTTGCAAATGAACTTCAATACGTCCACCTGTTGGAGTGAACTTAACAGCATTCGATAATAAATTCCATACAACTTGTTGCAGGCGATTACTGTCACCAGAAACTAAGACTTCTGAGGCAAAGACTTTTTGAATTTGGATGTTTTTGGCTGCTGCGGCTAACCGGACAGTTTCCAACGCCGCCTCAATGACATTGATTAAATCTACATGAGTAACATTAAGAACCATTTTACCGCGTAAAATCCGCGAGACATCGAGTAAGTCTTCAATCAGTTGCGTTTGTAACTTAGCATTACGTTCAATTGTTGCTAAAGCTTTAGCAGTAGTTTGTTCGTCAAATTTACGTGATTGCAAGAGATTTACCCAGCCGAGGATGGGATTGAGGGGCGATCGCAACTCGTGTGATAGGACTGCCAAAAATTCATCTTTAACTCGGTTTGCGGTTTCGGCTGATTCTCGTGCAGCTTTTTCACTCGCTAGTAGATATTCGCGTTCTTGTTCAATTTGTTTACGTTCGGTAATATCTTGGGCAACTCCAGCAATGCGATATGGCTGTCCATTATCGTCGCGAATCACAAAACCGCGATCGCTGACCCAACAAATCGAACCATCAGGTCGCACTACACGATATTCTTGCTCAAAATAACCGTTTTGCAGACATCGTACCCCTGCAGTTTTTACCTCTTCTCGGTCTTCCGGATGAATTGTTTCAATCCACAAACGATGATCTTGATACAAACTTTCGCGGGATCGTCCCCACATTCGTTCATAGGCAGGGCTGATGTAGAGATGGCGATTTTCCTGCAGGTTCCATAGCCAAAACACATCATGAATTGTCTCTGCCATTTGGCGAAATCGCGCTTCGCTTTCTTGTAGTGCTGCTTCAGCCTGTTTGCGATCTGTAATCTCAGTGGTAAACATAGAAACGCCGTTGGCAGAAGGATAAACTCGATTCTCGAACCAACGCTGCCATTTTGGATAGAAAAATTCAAATTGAACCGATATTTGCTCAGTTACTGCACGTTGTAGTTCGGTATTAAACTGCGTATCTATCAAATCAGGAAAGACATCCCAAAGCGTTTTCCCCATAAAGTCTTCTCGACGCATTCCAGAAGTTTCCATGGTGCGGCGATTGACATAGGTATAGTACCAGTCGCGATCAAACGTCATAAAGACATCGTTAATACTTGCTAAAACCGTCTCTAAATTCTCGCTAGCAGTTTCTGCCGCAACACGCAACTCATACTCGCGCTGAGCTGTCTGTTGGCGTAACTGTGCCATACTGAGATTAGCTTCAACTCGTGCTAATAGTTCGCGAGCCGAAAATGGTTTAATAAGATAGTCATCAGCACCTGCTGCCAAACCTTTAATGCGTGACTCTTCACCAGCTTGTGCAGATAGCAGAATAATTGGTATTTCTCTTGTTTGCGAATTGGCACGTAAAGCCTGTAATAACTCAAGCCCGTCCATGTGGGGCATCATGAGATCGGTCAACACCAAATCTGGCGAGTTTTGTTCGATAGTATGAAGGGCAGCAATTCCATCAGCAACCGTCTCTACTGTATATCGCTGATTCAGCAATCGCTTGACATATTCACGCATATCTGCATTATCATCGGCTAAGAGAATCCGTGCAGTTGGAGAGTTTTGAGTTTTGAATGTTGAGTTTTGAAGTGAAGATTCAGAACTTAACTCAGAATTCAAAACTGAGAACTCAGAACTCTCATTTGGTAGCCAGCGTAAGGCTTCTTCTACATACGCAGATGCTGCTAATGTTATTGATGTGTTGTGAGGACTAATGCGATCTTGAGGGAGATGGACGTACCCAGTCGGGATGAACACTGTGAAACAACTACCTTGACCTACTGTGCTGTTGACTGTAACTGTTCCACCGTGTAACTTCACTAATTCTTGCACAAGCGATAGACCAATGCCAGAGCCTTCGTAACTGCGCCCCTGCGCTTCTTTCACGCGATGAAACCGTTCAAATAGATGTGGAATTTCTGCTGCTGGAATGCCAATACCTGTGTCTTGTACTGCTAGCTCAATATAGTTTTGAGTTGAATTTTTCCTCATTTTTAGGGAAATTTCAATTTTCCCGCTAAAAGTAAATTTGAACGCATTGGAGAGTAAATTTAAAACAATCTTTTCCCACATCTGTTGATCGACATATACAAGTTCAGGAAGTGGGGGACAATCAACCACTAAACGCATTCCGGTGCGTTCTACCGCAGCACGAAAAGTACTTGCCAATTCGGCAGTAAGTGTAGCAAGATCTGTGGGTTCGTATGTAGCTTGTGTGCGTCCAGCTTCAATGCGAGAAAAATCAAGCAGGGTATTGACTAGCTTAAGCAAGCGTAGTGCGTTGCGATGCGCCATGTCTGCTTGTTGGTATTTGTCTTGAGATAATCCTGCAGATTCAGCCAGGATTTCTTCCAATGAACCCAACATTAGTGTCAGCGGTGTGCGGAATTCATGGCTAATATTGCTAAAAAACTCTGTACGAGCATGTTCTAGTTCTTGTCGTGCCTTTTCATCTAATTTCTCTTGGGTAATGTCACGCACTTCGACAATTGTTCCCACAATTCCACTACCTTCGCGGATTGGACTTGCAGTGTAAGCAACAGGATAGAAGCTGCCATCTTTACGAACAAAGACTTCTTCGCCTTGTTCTTGATTGTTTTGCGGAAATGCACGATCTATCGGACATTCTTCGAGTGGATAATGACTACCATCAGGACGCGTATGGTGGATAATGTCATGCAAAGCCCGTCCTCTTACTTCATCAAGGCTGAAGCCTGTCAGCTTCTCTGCTGCAGGATTCATATAGACACATTGCTGGCAATGATCCATGATGAAGATCGCTAATGTAGCATTATTACAGACAACTTCTAGATAACTTTTGTAGTAATCTGCGTTAAGCATCTCCATTTGTGACAGAGGGTTAGCTTCGTCAGGGAGGAATTCACTTTCCAATGCCATATTTCTTCTCAACCGTTTCTGCTGTTAAAAAGCTCCTGCGAAGCTGTCAAATTTCAGCTAAAGTCATTCTGAGTCAGAATGGTTAAGCGGTATTCTGCTCAAGCGTTGAACGTTAGCATCCTTTCCCACCACTGCCCAATGTTCTTAAGTTAGCGTTGTTGATTTGGCGTGTCTTAAGTACAGTGTGACAAACGGCATATCTCATTATCTGTCAGTAGATAGAAGTATTTTTCTGCCCTAAGACAGACTTTAAACGTAGTAATCGGCGAGTAACAATTACCTATTACATCATTCAAACCTTTGACTTTAAAATTTGTTGTCGCAAAGTCAACCATGCTGCGATTGCTTGTGGTTGCGATGCCACACCACGTTGCATCAGAATGATACCATCTCGAAAATCAATAATTCCATATTGTTGGCTATTGGTAAGTTGATCGATTGTCGTGATGCTAGTTTGTAATAGTTGTCGTTCTTCGTTAAATGCGGCTTGATATTGCTGTAATTGCCATAAATCTGCGATCGCATACTCTACTTCAATAACTTCTCGTGCATCGTTACGCAACTGCAACATAGGCCAACGTAAAATTTCACGACGACTCGAAAGATGCGGTACTATATAAGTCGTTGCAGACACGCCAGCATCTGCAGGAATTTGATTAAGTAGCGATCGCACTTGTCTGACGTGACGCCACTGCTGGGGTAGTGAAATGTAAACCCAAGGGTTAAACGAATCAGGTAGTAAAAAGTAAAAACTGCGATTGAGGCTTGAAGCGCTGGAAGTAAATGAGAAAAACAGCGATAAACAAATACAAATTACCCAAAAGCGACGAAATGCAGGTTTAAATTTTCTGGGATGCTGCGCCCACCAAAGAATTGCCCCATAAAATAAACCTGGTACGACAGTCATTGCATAGCGAATGTTGATCGCTAACACTGATTGTCCCTGACCTAAAAATAATTTTAGCAACGGAAAACCCGCGATCGCCCACGATGCTGGTGCAACAGCAGGTACAAATGCTAACGGCAACCATTGACCAATTAAGTATTTAATTGTGCCAAAAAAGGGCGTAAATAATTCAACAATCAACCGCCACGGGTTACTCACCATTCCCCAAATAATATCTAATGTTGAAGCTTCTGGACCATCGGCATACTGTCCAAACCTTTCTAACATGAAGCGACGGGAAATATCTTGCGAAAACAGCGGCATAATCGCATTTGTGAGTAACAGCATATACCCAAAGCTGAGCGTACATACTACAAGCCCAATACGCGGATAGCGCCTACTGGCAATTAAATAAAAGCCAACTCCAAACAACACAATCCCGCTATCTTCCCGCACTGCTAAAGTTAAGACTGCAAGTAGCCAAAATAGCCACCACCAGCGTTTTTCCATCGCTAATAGTAGCCCAAAAACAAACAGAGGAATTTGACTGATATCATGAAAGTTGGATTGTGTTGGACCTAAAACCGCATTCGCAGCGTAGAAGCTAGCAGTAATCATGGCGGCGATCGCGGGTGTGAGATACTGTCGTGCTAAGGCATACAACACTAAACCCGCCGCAGTCACGAATGTAACTTGTAAAACAGTTAAAGTTGCTGGCGAAGGAAACAGCGCATAGATTGGTAGCCACAGTAGTAATGCTGGCGTGAAGTGTTGTCCTAAACGGTGATAGTAAACTTCAGGAATTTCGCCACTATGAACGACGTTTGTAGATAGACTCGAAGACAGCGAACTTTGAAAAAATCTACCGTGGAGGTTGTTCCAGAATACTTGGTTAAAAATGCCTTGGTCAAACGTTGCATAAAAGCTATAGTAGCGGTGCAAGCCCAAGATTAAGTTCAGCACAAAAAATGCGATCGCTGCCCCAATCAATAACCTGGTTCCTGACTTCTGCCGTTTAAATAACATGACTCACTCACGCTCACACTCAATACATATAAGAGTGTCAGCGAGTATTGTAAAGCCTAATATAGTCAATAGCAGCAATGTAGTTATCTAGAAGAATATATATGCGATCGCTGAAATTATTCTTTTGTAAAACAACGTCCTCTACAACGAGAACTATATTGCGCAATATGATATCCGCGAGAAGTATAGAAATCTACTGTCAATGGTCCAGAACCATACTCACCAAGATAGTCCCACCACATATTTTCTCTAGCACTTTTACGTTCTTGCTTGGTTAACTCAGCCCAAGTAGGTGTTTGTCTAATAGTAATTAAAATCTCCCCATTATTCATACTTAATTTTTCTGTGTATGGATAACGACCTCCAGAATTAGTAGCAGGTAATCGACGACAATCTGTGCCAATCATATTTCCACTTACCCAGCCATTGTGGGGGTAAGTAATTCTCAGCCAACCTCCTGATTTACCTACAACATTGACATCGCTACCTTCATAAGCACGTCCCACAATAGAATGTTGTGTACTAGGACCTGTGCGGACATTTACATAACCATCTTCAATAACATAGTTACGGCAAGCTTCAGCTTTTGATGGAATCGTAATACTTAACGAAATGGCTCCTAATCCTAGTAAAATCAAATATTTTTTCATTTTTAAATATTTTTTTACTAGACTGTAACTGTTTAAAGCTTAAATAATCTTCAGTGATTTTACTAAAAGATCTTGTTTAATTCCTTTACGAAATTAGTACTTTTAAATCAAGTAGATTTTTTTTATTTAATAAATTCTAGAAATCATCATTTTAAAATATACTAAACCCCTAATTATAAACACACAGATGTTCTAACAGGTAGTAGTCAATAGCTGGTTAAAAAAGAGAAAAAACAGCTCACTAGCCAATTGTAATAATAACGCAAGGAAAGAAATGAGTAGTTTCACATTGTTCGTAAAAAGCACTTTTCATGTCTTTTCTTTGTGTGTTTTGTGTTTCATTCTCTAAAAAAAATACAACTTAAATAAAATTGCTATATACAAATAGCTCCAACTGCCTAAATTAATTGCACAATAGAAGCAGTTCGTCAAAATCTGCATAGTATGTCCTCACCACTAGCTGATGCTCAAAATTTATTAACCGATTTGATTGCGCGGTATGCGCCCCGTGTTGATTATCTAATGATTCGCCTTGAGGAATCAGAAGGAACAGATATTTTACTGCGTGGCGACAAGGTAGAAACACTCAGTGAAGGAATTTCGATTGGCGGACAAGTACGGGCTTGCTACAAAGGTGGTTGGGGTTTAAGTAGCTTTAACCAGTTAGAAACGATTAGCGAAAGAATCGAGGAAGCCGTTTTAGCAGCGCGGATCGTTGGAGATGAAGAAACGCAACTAGCTGAAGTTAAACCTGTGCAAGATAACTGTTTTGTGCCATTGAGTGGTACTGATCCCCGCTTGATTTCTTTAGCAACAAAAAAAGCATTGTGCGATCGCTACAGCAATATCCTTAAAAGTGTAGACTCGCGCATCACAACAACTTCAGTACGTTACAGCGATAGCGCCCAGCGAATCATCCTTGCAAGTTCCGAAGGGACTTTGATCGAACAAGCTTGGGTAGATATGGAAATGCGTTTTGCTGCTACTGCAAGAAACGGCGATACAGTACAAACCGGAAGAGAAACGACAGGTTCGCGCAAAGCTTATGAAGATCTTACAAGTTTAGACGAACAAGTTACTGGGGCAGCGCAACGGGCGATCGCAGCTTTATCCTTACCACCAGTTAAAGGTAACATTTATACCGTCGTTATCGACCCTATTTTAAGTGGTTTATTTGTCCACGAAGCCTTTGGTCATCTTTCAGAAGCAGACATGGCTTACGAAAATCCTGATTTGCTAGAAGCGATGAGTCTTGGACGCAGATTTGGACCTGAAGAGTTGCAAATTTTTGATGGTGCTGCACCTGCGGGACATCGTGGTAGTTACTTTTATGATGATGAGGGTACGCCGGCAACAACGACGCAACTAATTGAAGACGGTGTGTTAGTCGGGCGCTTGCACTCTCGCGAAACCGCTGGCAAATTGGATGAAACAGCAACAGGTAATGCGCGGTGTCTCAATTACCACTATGCACCGATTGTCCGCATGACAAATACCTGGATTGAACCAGGAAAAACCCCTGTGGCAGATTTGTTTACTGGGATTAAAGAAGGAGTCTATGCGCGTAACTGGTTAGGGGGAATGACAAACGGTGAAATGTTTACATTTAGTGCGGGTGAAGCATGGATGATTCGCAACGGACAAATTGCCGAACCTGTGCGCGATGTGACGTTATCAGGTAATGTGTTTCAAACTTTGGCAGATATTGAAGCGATCGGCGATGATTTCTATTGGGATGAATCTGGCGGTTGTGGTAAAGGCGGACAAAATGGTTTACCTGTAGGTTGTGGTGGTCCTAGTCTGCGAATTCGCGATGTCGTTGTTGGTGGTGAAGCAGTGTAGAGAATTCTTCAATCAACACTGTTACTACAATAGCAAAAACTTATCAACTGACTTGTAACGAGAGGCAAATTCAAATGTCAATCGAGACAACTGAACAAACCCAAACTTGGGATAATGTAGATTGGCAGCCTCCTATGCCACCTACAGACTTAATTTTCGACGATGGAGAACCCTTGGAAACGAATCGCCATCGAATTGCTATGAATGTGTTGATCCGTTCGTTAAAACATCACTGGGCTGAACGTACGGATTTTTTTACAGGTGGCAATATGTTTATCTATTACAGCAGCCGCCAAGCTAAAAATCGCGATTTTCGCGGACCTGATTTTTTTGTTGTGTTAGGAGTCGATAGCAATCCTTCTCGTCTTGGCTGGGTTGTCTGGGAAGAAGGCGGACGTTACCCTGATGTCATTATCGAATTACTTTCTGCAAGTACCAAGGAAGTTGACTTAGGAGCAAAGAAAACTTTATATGAACAGGTATTTAGAACACGCGACTATTTTGTGTTCGATCCTTTTGACGCTAACTCACTACAAGGATGGCATTTAGATCTTGATCAAGGCTATCAACCTATTGCAGCTAATGAGCAAAACTTACTGTGGAGTCACACTTTAGGTTTATGGTTAGGTACGTGGACTGGAATAGTTGAAGATGATAACACTACATGGCTGCGGTTTTATGACTCATCTGGACTTGTGTTGTTACCTGAAGAAGCTGAACGTCAACGCGCTGAAACTGAACGTCAACGCGCTGAAACTGAACGCCAAAAATCTGAAAGACTTGCAGCAAAATTACGTGAGTTGGGTGAAGATCCAGATCTTTTGTAAACCATCAAGCTTGGTGAATGAATTAGTTACTAGTTCATGTAGCCCTGACTTCAGTTAGAGGGCGTCTATAATGGGAGATCTATTTTTGATGACAAAGCTGTATCGACTTGTTGCAGTAATGCCTCTAATGTAGAAGAGTTATCTAAAACAATATCTGCGCGGGATGCTTTTTCTGCTAGCGACATTTGACTGTTGATACGGGCTAGGGCTTGTTCGCGTGTTAGTTGATTGCGTTGCATCAATCTTGCAAGTTGTTGTTGTGGGGAACAAATCACAACCCAAATTTCTGTGACTAAATTGGTTATGCCTGCTTCAAATAATAACGGAATAACGCAGACGATTGTTGGATACGGTTTTTGAATTGCCTCAACGAAGCGATCGCGCACATAAGGATGAATTTGTTGTTCTAACCAAGTTCGTTCCTCTACATTGTTAAAAATAATTTCTCCTAGCTTTTTTCTGTTCAGCGTACCATCTTCTCGGAAAAGATCTGCGCCATAACGCTGTGCGATCGCTTGATATACTGGAGAACCCGTTTCAACAGCGTCTCTAGCATAAACATCTGCATCGAAGATTGGGAGGTGATGGTGAGTTGCTAGATAATGTGCAACGGTCGATTTTCCTGTGGCAATTCCACCTGTTAAACCAATAATGCGTCTTTGACTTATCATTTGTGCTGTGCCCACTGCACAATTGCTTGTGTAAGTCCCTCTAAAGTATATTCTTCAGCTTCAATATCGACTCGTCCAAATTGTTGTTGACAGGCTTTAGAAGTAAGAGGACCAATTGATGCAATACGAACAGAGTCTAAATTAGCGCCACCATGACTTGCTAAAAGTTGACAAAAATTTTTGACAGTTTTGGAACTCGCAAATGTAATGACATCGACTACTTGCTGTTGTAAAGCTGTTAAAGCATCTGGAGAAATGGTTTGCGGACAACGCGACTCATACGCAGCAACTTCAACAACTTCTGCACCTTTAGCCGTAAACTCTTTGACTAAGACTTCTCTTCCTCCCGTTTCTACTCTGGGAAACAGCACTTTTTTTGCTAGTAAAGCTTCGGGAAAGTGTTCTATTAAAGCATCGGCAATAAAGTTAGGTGGAATAAAATCTGGCTGTAAACCGTGTTCTTCAAGGCTATGGGCAGTTTTTTCACCTACTACAGCAATTTTGACTCCAGCTAAAGCCCGCGCATCTTTACCTTGTGTTGCCAATCTTGTAAAAAAGTAATCTACACCGTTGGTGGAAGTGAGAATTAACCAATCGAAATCACCCAGATGTGCGATCGCCCGATCTAAGTCTTCCCAACTTGTAGGTGGACCAATTTCTAATGCAGGCATTTCAAGAACATTAGCACCTGCTGTCACGAGGCGATCGCCAAATTCACTCAGTTGCCCAGCCGATCGCGTGATCAGAATTGTTTTACCGTGCAGAGGTTGGTTAGGTAGCATATCAAGAGGAGAAAATTCAATCTCTATCTTTGCATTTAACCGTTCTGTCAGCGTGACAACTTTACCAATAATGATAACGACTGGTGAAAGCGAAACACCTGCTGTTACTGTTTGAATGTTTGCTAAATCACTCACCCAGATTTGTTGTTTCTGAGTTCCAGCCCACTTAATGACTGCTACTGGAGTGTGTGGCGATCGCCCGTAGTGTAACAACTGCTGTACAATTGCTGATAAGTGTTTTCCTCCCATTAAAATCACGAGTGTTTCTAACCGTGCTAGCGCTTCCCAATCAAGTTTTTTTGGTTCGTGGGCGGTAAAAACTGCAAAACAGCGACTTAATACGGGATCTGTTAAAGGTATTCCTGCGAGTAAGGGTGCGGCTAAAGCTGAGGAAATTCCTGGCACAACTTCAAACGGACAATTAATAGCAAGTAAAGCATCAATTTCTGCCGCAGAACGCCCAAAAATGAATGGATCGCCAGATTTTAAGCGAACTACTTGTTTTCCTAATTGGTAATATGCTACTAGTAGCTTGTTAATTTCTGCTTGCGGTGTACTGGGTTTTCCTCCGCGCTTTCCGACATCAAGTTTCAAACAGCTTTGCGGTACTAACTGTAATAGTTGCTCATCAACGAGTGCATCATAAATCAAAACTTCAGCTTGCCCTAGTATTTGTAGCGCTCTCACCGTAAGATAGGCTAAATTGCCTAACCCTGCGCCTACAAGATAAACTTTGCCGTTAATAGTCATGATTTATTATTAACGATTAGGTTAAACTTTGCTGCTGATTAATTTCTCGGAGAAGTTGGGCAACAATTTCAGCTTTTTGTGGATTGCGTTGAGATTGAAATAAGTTCTTGGCAGTTTCGAGAGGGGCGATCGCTTCTAACTGATTGTGTTTGAGCAATGCCATTCCTAAGCGTAAATGAGCGTCAACATTTTTCGGTGCGCGGATTGTTAATTCTTGCCAAGTTGCGATCGCCTCTTCTACTCGCTCTTGTTGTAGTAAAGTATCTCCTAGTAATAACCGTGCCAAGTCATTACTGGGGTGACGCGCAATGACTTGGCGAAAAGCAACTTCCGCTTCGCTATAACTTTTGTTTTGATAGAGTTCGACTCCTTTTTTATAAATACTAGAGGTGATGACTCCCTCACGGATGAAAAAAGCCAATATTGTTAAACCAATACCGACGACGGTAATTGCAAATACAGTCAGTTGGGGCGTATCAGTCATTTGAGAAAAACAAGCCTACTTAATTTACCGTAACAGACACACGGCAGGAAAGATCAGGTTTTCTACAAAATAATAAAAAGTATATCCACTAATTCAAAATGAGTAGTGAGTAGATTGCTAAATTTACCTACTAAATGGTTTTTTATATTTATTACTTAATGTCTCTAAAACACTAAAACTTTTTTGAATGAATTGCCAATAGTTATGCAATATAAATGTTATTTGCTTGGTTTCAAATATCATTACTTTAATATGTATCTCGGTCAGTCAAGTTTTAAGATTATCAAGCGTTAGATGACTTTAATAATGCTTACCTCTGCCATAAGTAGTGAGATTGATATCTATCTATAGAAGGGTTAATTTATATTTTTTTATTTATTAAATCGGGTTCTAGAGGCTAGTACAAAGCCTGCTTTACGAATCAAAAAAATAAGGTTGTTTAGATCTGAGGGTATAATGACTTACGCTACTGATGATACGACAAAAAAATCTGTCGAAACATTTCAACAATTTGATGCAGATACGCAACTAGGTTTGTTGTGGTTTGGTTATAAAGATATTAAAGACCAACTTCAACCAGCGAATGAAACTTCTGCTCAAGATACTGCAGAAGCATTGTTTAATCAAATTCAGTCTTTGCCAAAAGAAGAACAACTACAAGCACAGCGCGATATTGCCAATCGGGCAAATAATGACATCAGCCGCGCTTATAGCTCTTTAAGTTCGAGTGGTAAGCTTGATGTATGGTTGCGGTTAGCTCAAGGGATGGATAAGGGTACAGTAATTCAAGTACCATCCGATTATGAGTTACCTACTGAAACCCAAGATTTTGTAGACACGATTAAGCAACTCGATTTTGAACAACGCATTGACTTTATGCGCAGTGCTGTAGTAGAAATGGGAGCTAAGTAAAGCATTAAGAGCTAGTCGTTCGTGGCTGGCTTCCTATTTTCGATAAATATCACATCCATATTGCGATCGCTTCCGTACAATAGTAAAGTATTGTTACAACGCGATCGCTCATGTGCCGTTTGCTTGCTTATTTAGGTTCGCCGATTTTACTAGATCAGATATTGACTAAACCAGAACACTCATTGGTTGTACAAAGCTATCAGCCGCGTGAAATGAACTCTGGGCTACTGAACGCTGACGGATTTGGGATTGGTTGGTATCATGCTCAAAAAGATGCTCCGCCTTTTACTTACAAAAACATATTACCAATCTGGAACGACACCAATCTTTCGAGTTTAGGACGCTATGTAGAATCAAGATGTATATTAGGTGCGGTGCGTAGCGCGACATCTGGACAAGCTGTAGATTTAAGTAACTGCCAACCTTTTGACTATCAACAATTATTGTGCGTTCATAATGGTCGGATTGAAAATTTTAGAGAAACATTAGCAAGACCATTACGCGATCGCCTAAGTGATAATGCTTATAAATCAATTAAAGGCAGTACAGACTCCGAACACTTTTTCGCTTTGATTATTGAAGAACTACATAATAACCCTACAGCTACAATAACTAAAGCACTGCATAATGCTTTACTCGCATTAGAGCAGTTGGTAAAGTCATACGATATTACGGCATCTGCCAACATGATCATCACTGATGGACAGCAGCTTGTGGCTTCGCGGTTTGCTACTAATACTCAAACACCCTCACTCTATTGGCTGCGCGACGATCCAACATATCCAGAATCGATCGTCATTGCTTCAGAACCACTATTTGCTGGTGACTGGCATCCTGTTGCAGAACAAAGTATTCTCAGCGTAGGACAAGACTTGAATGTTCAAATCACTCAACTCTAGTGCCATCAGATTCTGGTAAGCGCGTAGTATTTTACTGTATATTTTTTCAATGTCTCATACATTAGCTCATCTCAACAGCACTGACCAAAAGCGACAGCTAAAGCAAGCAATGCAACAATGCCGTCAAAGAACACTGGCGTTATTTAAAGGAATTGATTATGATACATGCTGCCGTCAAGCACACCCTGAATTTAGTCCAGTTGGTTGGCATTTAGGTCATATTGCATACACAGAAGCTTTATGGCTACTCGAACACAGTGCCAAAAAGCCGCGCCAGTTTTCTGAGTTTGGTCATTTATTTATTGCTGATGGCATACCTAAAGCAGAGCGCCAAAAATTACCTACACTAGCAGAAATTCAAGTTTATCTTGATACAATTCGTACGCGAGTTTTAGACTATCTAGAGATAGCTAATCTTAACCAGCAAGAACGTCTTTGGCGTTGGTTGATTCAGCATGAAAGTCAGCATAGTGAAACAATTGCTTTTGTGTTGGAGTTGCTAAAAGTTCAAGATTCAGCCGCAGTTCAATGTTCACCCAGTACGCAACATCTCTCCGAGATGATTGAGATTCCTGCGGGTTATTTTGAAATGGGAGATGATTCGATTGAGGCGTTGGATAATGAACGCTTAGTGCATAAAGTGTATCTAGATGCTTACTCGATTGATCGTTATCCTACAACTTGTGGACAGTATCAAGAATTTATCAATGCTGGAGGCTACCAAAATCCTGAATGGTGGTCAGATGCAGGTTGGCAATGGCAACAACAAGCGCAAGTGACACAACCACTTTACTGGCATAATGCAATTGCAGATCATCCAGTATCTGGCGTGAGTTGGTATGAAGCACAAGCCTATGCTCAATTTGTTGGTAAGCGATTACCGACAGAAGCTGAATGGGAAAAAGCAGCAAGCTGGGATGCCACGCATGAGTGCCGTTACACTTATCCTTGGGGAAATACAGCGCTTGATCCTCATAAATGCAATCATGATTGTGCAATCGCTCAAACAACGTCTGTAAATAGCTACCCAAATGGGCAAAGTACCTATGGTTGTTACGATATGCTAGGGAATGTTTGGGAGTGGACAGCATCACTATTTCAAGGCTATTCAGGTTTTACTCATTACCCGTATATTGGTTACTCTCAAGTTTATTTTGATGAGCAACATTATGTCTTGCGCGGTGGTAGCTGGGCAACTCGTCCTTGGGCACTACGCTGTAGCTTTCGTAACTGGTATCATCCTTATATTCGGCAAATTTTTGCAGGTTTTCGTTGTGCAAAGTAAGTCGTAGTTCTGGCTGATGATGGGTGATAGCAAGAGTTACAAGTTAAGAAAATTCAAAATTTAAAATCTCTTTGACCTAATTATCAAGTTTCTGCTGCGTTGCATTTGTATTTTATGCTAATGGCAATATCAAGAATTTATTTAGGCATTTGTCAATGTATATTGAGGAATATTTAACGTTTAGACCTTGTAAGCTTGAAATATCTAGCTCAGGCGTGATTTTATATGTAATGGCTTTATGATTTACTCTCTGAGGGTGACTTATTAGTTCTTCGGCGATCGCAATCGCACCCAGCAGTAAACTGACAATGCTGCTTTTTTTGTGCCTATGCAGTCTATCCCGCCTTGGCAAACGGAGGTTTAATGTCTATATCCAAAGCTGCAAGCAACCTATCTCTTCAATCTACAGCCGAACGCTTGCAGATCGAGTATCTCATCAACTCCACTGCACCAACAAACACAAGCGATGGTAATGACGTTATTCAAGGATTAACCAAAAAACCAAAATCCCTCCCTGCGCGATACTTTTATGATGACCGAGGTTCTCAATTATTCGAGCAAATTTGTGATTTATCAGAATATTATCTGACTCGTACTGAAACAGCTATATTACAAGAATGTGCCATCGAAATTGCTCGCATTACCGGCGCTTGTGAACTGATAGAACTTGGAAGTGGTAGTTCGACGAAAACTCGTATTCTCTTAGACGCCTACAATCAACTGGGCTATCCTCTATACTACTTACCAGTTGATGTCAGTGCTGGCATTTTAAAAAGCAGTGCCCAACAATTATTAACTGATTATCCATCATTGCAAGTTCATGCATTAGTTAGCACCTACGAACTAGCACTCGAAAAACTCATGGCTGCTGAACTACCAAGTCGGATGATTTGTTTTATTGGTAGCACACTCGGAAACCTTTCTCCACAGGAATGCGAATTGTTTCTCTCGCAAATTACTTGTGCATTGCTTCCTAAAGAGTATTTCTTATTGGGAGTAGATTTACAAAAGCCAAAGGATCTACTTGAGGCAGCATATAATGATAGCCAAGGAGTCACCGCTGCCTTTAATTTGAATATGCTGGAACACTTAAATGAGCGCTTTGATGGTGATTTTGACTTACAGCAATTTAAACATTGGGCATTTTATAACGAAAGTCAGCATCAAATTGAGATGCACCTGCGCAGTCTGCGATCGCAAACTGTTTTCCTAAGCGCCCTGGATACAACTGTCCAATTTGCCCCAGAAGAAACGATCCTGACTGAAATCTCTCGTAAATTTAATCTCAACACTCTACAACAAATACTGGCACAGCAAGGTTTGACGACGGTTAAGGTTTGGACAGACTCTCAACAATGGTTTGCCTTGCTACTGTGTCAGTTGCAGGCATGACATCAATATTTCAATTAACAAATTGGGTGTTTCCCAGGGTTGACTGCATGAATATACTCACTTCCTGCAATGGGTAGTTCCCGATTGTAAGCAGCAGATTCTGGCTGTCCCCAACCTAGTTGCAGCAGGATTTCAAGAAAGTTTGCTTTCTCCCACTTGCACAAATTAGCCCATTCCATGCGCTGAGCAATTTTATTTACCTGTTCCAATGTAGTTAGCCGATAATCTTTACCATGATTGACACTTCTGTAAAGATCCATTCCAACAGTGACTCCATGCCAGAAACTGACAATACTCTCTTTTGCAAATTTTAATATTTCTAAATCTTTAGGTAGAGCAATTAACTGTGAGTCTACCTCAGGATAGGAAATACTTTGCCCCTTGAGTGTTAGCTGTCGCCAAACAATTCCTGATACACTATATTCTTTCTGATAGCAATGAACAGCTGCTTTAAAATCTTGATAAGCATCAAACTTTTGTACGCCATCACTTTTGATAAATCTATCTACAATCGGATTACCAGAAGCCGTAGCTGCAATTTTGAGACGCTCCCCCTTTAAGCAAGCCTGGCGCTCGTTTGCTAAAATTTGTATCAGCTCTGCGGTAGAGTATGCCATTTTCCCTAGCGAGTGGATACGTGTCTAGTTGCATCTTAAAAGCTGAGCGCCAGATTAGTTCTGTCTCGATAGTTACTCAGCTAGTTCAGAACTAAATTCGTTGATTGATCGTCGTTTCAACTCTACCGACTCGGAACGCGGCAATAAATCGAATAGTTTGCGAAAAACGTCATCAACTTTCTCAAAAGGTACTTGTCCTGTTTCATTTAAGACAACCTCACCCAATTGGTTAAACACAACAAGTTGCGGAACACTACCTGTATAGTAATACCCTGCTTCTGTTGTTGCGTAGCTCTCTTTGGGTAAAATGGTGTCCACGCTCACAGGAATAAAATCCACAACGCGACCATAGAATGCTTGTAAGCGTGTAACGACTGTGGCATACTGTTTACAATCACTACTGTCGTCTACATAAAAGATGAGTAAGGTAGGTCTATCGCGTTTCAATGAGTCTTCTAGCTTGACCTTAGGTGGTACCAAAGAAGCATTCCCACCATATAAAACAAACACGTTGCCCTCAAAATGATCGTCGTTGCTACCAGCAAAAGCTGATGGAACATCTAGCATAAATTGGCAACATATAAGTACCAGACAAAGCACGACAAGACGCTGCCAAGAGCAAAACGTTTTGTACCAAAAGTGTAATAGGAAATTCATTGAAACAACTAAGTTTGACTATTTTAGAGCTTTAATGTCTTTTAGTCTAAACTAGCATAAGCTCAAAATTTGCTGTCAAGAGATTATATCTTTACTTTTCAAAGTAGTTAGATCAGGTAAAATAAATATATCAGTTTATTGTAGAGCACTCACTATCCAACATTAGTTAGTTTGATAAAGTTTAATTTTAATGGCATATTTTAAAGAAATCTAGCTATTTAACACTTAGATTATTTTGTACTATTGACGACTCTGATATATTTTACACTCCACCAATTTTAATGGTAAAAGTAGTATACTTATAAAGTATATAATATAATTACTAGCTTATATCAGTGAAATACCTGCAAATTGTATTCACATTATTATTAATACTTACTTCATTTCCAAAAGCTGTTTTTGCTCTTCCCATAGAGCAAAAAAAACCTTCATTCATAATCAAAAAGCAAATAGATGTTTTTGAGTTCGATACTCCTTTGTGTTATATGCGTACAGCAAGTGGGGGAATTTTAAATCTGAATAATCTGTGTGAGCCAAAACTAAGAAATACTGCAGTTATTCCATCACGCTCCACAAACAACGTTTACAATCCCGTAAGAATAAATAAGTTTAATCGCGAACTCTACGGAGAATGAAATATTTTTTGCTCGTGAATTAATATGAGGAAAAATTCAGTATATATATGAATAAAGACTAATATAAGAACTGCACTAACTGCTAACTCGAGTATTACATATCAAATAGATTAACAGTTAGATTTACTATTCGCATTAAGTTAACTCAACTTACTTATTCTTCAGTACTGCCTCATCATACTTACTACCTTAAGACAGCCTAAAATATTGCCCTGTTCAGTATAAATTTGAATTGCCGTTTGATAATCTTTTATTGCAGCTTGACGGCTTTTGAGCTTAACATAAACCTGGGCACGATTAAAATATGCTTCAGCACGACCAGGGTTGATTTGAATTGCTTTGTTCAAATCCTCCATTGCTTTTTGCGTGTTACCTAGCTGTAAATAAACACCACCTCGATCGCTGTAACCGAAAGCATCTTCAGGATAAAGTTTGATGGCTTGCGTATAATCGGCGATCGCTCCTTGACGATCGCCTAAAGCAACTCGTGCGTCTCCTCGACTATTGTAGATATGAGCAAAATTTGGATTGCCCTGCAAAGCTAGAGTATAGTCTTTAATTGCTCCTTGATAATCTCCTATTTGATGACGCGCATCACCTCGATAAAGATATGCCATGTCATGATTGGAATTCAATTGTAATGCTTGCGTAAAAGCTTGAGTAGCTTCTTGATAATTTTGTTGGTGTACTTTTTCTAATCCTTGATTTACAAAGTGTTCAGCGCTAATTTCTTTGGAGGTTAATGTTCTTACTTCTGTAGGAATCATGGGTGGTGAATGATATTGATGGTCAGGTGACGCCACTGCAAAATTAGCAGTAATAATATCTATACCTACAAATAGAATGACTGCCAAGGCAATTATTGCTTTAGAAAAGAAGTACATACTTGTAATTTGTAAATTGAAGTTTTCTAAGTTAGGAACAATTATTGATACGTGAATGTCATAGTTAAGTAAATGGGTAAAAATGAAAGTAAATCAAAGCTGATAAGTATTAGCCATTAGCTTTGTGGTTATTTCTTTCATCACCCATTACTCAATATACAAAGGTGTAATTTTATAATTGCGATCGCATACGTATTAGTTCATCACTAAAGATTACAAATCTCATTATTGATACAGGACAGTAAGCAATCCTATGCAATGAAGCATTGGTGTTTGCTTGCTCTACTGCCGACGTCTGACAATTTATTCAGTCAGCTTTCAACATTGTAAAAAACTTATCTTTGAGCAACAGTTGCTACAAAGGAGGTGCAGGAAGTTGTTTTGGTCGTGCTGCAGCAATAGGATCTTGACCGATATTCCCACTTTGTGAAGCCAGTGAATTTTGCAACACTTCAAACTGATTCATCATGTCATGATCTTCATGAACTGTGTTATGGCAGTGTTGCATGTATTTGCCTGTATTGGGACCAAATTTACCAATTACCCTAACTGATTCATTTTCCCCAACATAGAAAACATCTTTCCAACCAACTTCATATGAAAATGGCGCTTTCCCATTACGGTCAAGAATCTGACAGTCGATTAGGTGCAGATGTATAGGATGGAACCAACCACCTGAATTGTTATACAAACGCCAAATTTCGACATCTCCAAACTGGGGAGCAGCATCAACTCGATTAGCATCCCAGATTTTACCATTAGTCACCCACAAACCATTAGTCCGTTCATATCTAAATTCTCTGGTGCGGACAGCTTGAGAAGCTAGCAAGGGAGTAAAAGTACGTAACTGACTTGGTATTGAACTGTCATCAGTCGCATCTCGTACGACGTCAAAACGCATGATCTCATTTGTTCTACCAGAATAATCTTCATTATTTTTCGGGCTTGTGTTTTTCAAGACGATCTGTGTACCGATAGGATACTTAGAAAAGTCGATAACAAACTCGTATCGTTCTGCCATACCAAAACGGAAACTTTGTACTGCTACAGGTGCTGGCTTGAGTCCCGCATCTGTACCGATGACGATTAAAGGGTCGCCTGTGCTGAGTGAGAGCTGATAAGAGCGAGAAATAGAGCCATTCAAGGCACGGAAGCGATACTTGCATCTTGCTACTTCCATCCGTGGCCAAGGTATGCCATTGACTACAATAACGTCACCAAACTGGCTTTTTTCCCCTTGGTCATCAAAAATTAATTTGCCATTTGTGGCAAATTGCTTATCCTGGATAATTAATGGCACATCGTACTCCCCTTTGGGTAGGGGTAAATCAAGTTCAGTTTGATCTTGTACAATATACATTCCCGCTAGCCCCATATAAACGTTGCGGGCTGTAGCATGAATAGCGTGATCGTGATACCAGATTGTAGCAGCACGGTTATTGGGATAATAGTAATCTTTGTAATATCCTGGAAGGATAAGATCTTCAGCATAGCCGTCGTATTGTGGCAAAGACGCCATGCCGTGTAAATGCGTAGAAGTTGGTCTGCCTAAGCTATTGTTGATAAAGCGAACAACAGATTGTCTCCCTGCGCGTTGAATAATTGTTGGTCCAGGTGTAATTCCGTTATAGCTCCAAATCTCGGTTGATTTACCAGGCAATATTTCAACCTGAACCTTACGCATAGTAATTTGGTAATAGTCAGTCTGCGCATCACTTCGTACCGGTTGAAGCACAGGCGGTTTACGAAAGGATAGAGTAAATTTATTTGGAGCAGTTTGAGCATAGCCTATGCGTTCCCAACCTGCTGGAAGCAGCAAAGATCCTCCCGCAAGCGTTCCTAATTTTAGTGCTTCTCGCCTTGTTATTTTCATTATTCCTCTTAGTGTTTTCTCAACAGACTTCACAGCCTGCGAATTTCACAAGTAGATTTGCTTATGAAATTTTGTTAATCCTGCTTTATCTACGATGACGGATCTGGTATCACAGTGATGCCAAAGATATGTAAAAGTTATGTCTAAGTTTGGTAGAATTTGATGATTAAGACTCTTTGCTACACAGAATATTGATGAAACTCGCGTAAAGAGTCTACATATGTACAAAACAATAGGAAGCTTCTCCTACAACCTGTCTTAATTAATGGTTTTTAGATGGTGTTAGTACAATGACGATCTAATTCCACTGCCTAAAGATAAACTCGCACCAGAATGTCATTAACAAAACTGTGTTTTTGTCAACCAAACGCTTATGCAAAGAAATCTCACAAGTTCTATAAAATATTAGAAACTCGTTAGTCTATACATGAAAAAGTCATATCAAAAAATATACGTAATTTTCGTGTGTCAAATTGTATACATTAATCTGAAAATAACAAAAGTGCTTTATATGTATCTTTAAGAAATCAACAATATTGCAGCGATCGCCCAGCTCCAACCTTACTTAAAAATAGCAATTGCAATTCTCAATATCTGTGTATTGGTGCTGCTAAATATTATGAATAGTTGGATTTGCAAACACATCTAAACATGAAAACTGCTCAATCTGAGATCAGGTGAAATTGTGTTCATCTGCTAATAGCCTAGAGTCAGAATAAGATCAGTGAGATACCTCACTTGACTCAAAGCGGTTGTCCTTAATTGATTTGTGCTAGCACATTGTCTACGCAGCAAAAAACAGCAACGATCAACTTACTGATAGAAAACAGCAGTCCCACCAAACTTAGAAATATTGTATTTCTAGCTTTATCTGGTAGGACTTTCCTAGCGAAAACTTAGTTGCACATTGCATTATGATTTAATAATTTTACCCTGTATAAAGTTGTTTCACTTTACTCTTGTGGTAAAACATAATTCAACTGAGGTAAGCTGCTACTAAATTGAGAGCAATTGTTATTAACAGCAGATTTAATTGCCACATCAGCAAATCGCCCAACGCCTTCTGTACCTAATTTAGCGATTACATCTGCAGGAAACATTGAATTACTACTAGCTATCACACCTGCTTTAATGATTTGATAGGTTCTCCCTAGTCTAAAGTCTCTACAGGTTGTATTGGATAGAGCTATGAGTCTGCCGGTAGGAGCAGAGGAGATAAAATGATAATGCTTGTTTCCTGATCCTTCTCGAATCCAATCAGACTCTCTGGCTAGTTGGCTGAGATAATTTTGAAATGGTATTGGATATTGGGTGTCATCTGCTTTTACTAATGGATGGAAAGGCAGTACAAAAGCGGCTCCTAATACTACTCCAAAAAACTTTAACATAAATTACTTGTACCTATGATATTCAAAAAAGCACTGAATAATGCTCTAGCCTGGAAAACGCCATGTGTTCTTTGCTGTCACAACTGACTTCCATTTATATGTGTACAAAAGCACTATTAATAACTTAATACCTGACTCTTACTATTTATTCAGAGGTGTTGCTGGTAGCAGACTTGCTGAAACTGCAAAACGTAAGCTGTGTTACCTAACTTTGAATTATTGTATCACTGTCTTCGTCAACCGTATTGCAAAAGTGCTTTAAGATGAAGATTTTTCTGTATGAGTTAGTGCAGAGTTATGTAAAAGTTTGTACTAATGTGACAAGGTTCCAAGCATCCCCAAAAATCACACTCTTGCAAGCTAAAAACTCAGGAATATCTCCTCCAAATAAATTCTGAATTGTCTTGATCGCGCTCTCAAAATTAGGGAATTACCTTCATATTGCTGAATCAGCTGATTCCAAATATCTTTAAAGTAAGCGTATACGCCCTTCTTATCTAAAAGTTGACGAACTTCTGCTGGCTGTAAACCTTTGAGGTATAGCGAGCGAATTGATAAGTATTTGTCTTTTTTAGTAGCAAAACCTTAGGTTTTTCTCGGCTTGAGAATAACAAACAACTCTGATGCGACTCTTCTTCAACTTGTCTGAGCAATTGTCCATAAGCTTCATACCCTGTCCGGTAAGTACCTAAACTGTTACCATTTTGCAAAAGTGATTCAAAGTTATCTAAGACGATGAACAACCTCCAGTAACACAGTGGTGTTCACCTGGTTATTGGAGGCAACCCCAACACTTATCCTCTTTGGCAGCCACTGGAATTAGCCCTAATGACTTGTTCTTTAGCACACTCGGCTACCTTCCCCCACTATCTAAAAAGGGTGTGGCAGATAGTGCTAATTCCAACCCAAGCCTGCTTCAGGTATTGCTAATCACTGCAATGGTACAGTGGTGATGCTATCAATGCCGTAGGTGATAGATTAAGCCAAGCACACCCTGATCTTAACTACACCGGTGTACGTGTAGAGGATAGTTTCCCATTGAAATAACTGCAATTGTAAGAAAAGTTGAAGCCAGCTAAAAAAGGGAGCCGTTGCTTACTCCCTTTGCTAATCAGAAGTGCAGAGCCAAAAGTGAAGACACAACAAGGCTCAATCTAATTTCAAGGAATTTTCTCTAAACTGCCTTGGGCTTTAATATAATAGACCCGCGTGACCCACATGGAAGAGGCTAAAAAACGCCCAATCCATTGGGTTTATTTTTTGAGATGGAGGAGGTTTCAAGCTCAAGTTACAACTTACGCAGCCGTTGGGCAAGAGACGCTACCTTAAAAGTAAAGCGTTAGCGACATCATTACACCTTTTCTAGCCATGATTGCTTCCCCTCAACAGTCTTACCTCACTGCCGATGAATACCTCAATTTAGAAGCTCGAAGCGACACCAAACACGAATATATTGATGGGCAAGTCTACGCTATGGCTAGAGCAAGCGACGCTCACGTTACTATTGCCCTTAATCTTGCCACGCTGCTTCGCACCCATGTCAGAGGTTCTGGTTGCCGCGTTTATATTGCTGACATGAAAGTACGTATTGAATCGCTCAATCGCTTTTACTACCCTGATGTCATGGTTACTTGCGATCCGCGCGATTTGGAAAGATCTACTTACAAGCGATTTCCTAATCTAATTGTCGAAGTTTTATCTGATTCTACTGAAGCTGGCGATCGCGGTGATAAGTTTGTTGATTATCAAGAACTAGAAACCTTACGCGAATACGTGCTGATTAATACCAAGCGGCAGCGAGTTGAGTGCTTCAGACGTAACGAACAAGGGCTATGGGTATTGCAGTTTTACACGCCACAACAGACATCATTTCGGCTCGATAATATTGACTTTAAGGCAACTCTAGCCGCACTTTATGAAGATGTTATTTTCTCAGAAACTCAAAATAATTCGTAATTACGAATTATGGTGACGACAAGGAAAACTGAAGTGATGGCAGCCTTGGCACAAATCCCAAGTGCAGTTATGCTGGAAATTGGTTTTCTAATTGCAGATGTCAGATTACTCAAATATCACCGCAGCGCTTGTCAGAGAAACTAGGACACGCGAAAAAGCACTATCTTTGATGAACGACAACTGTCGCTCGCGGTTTTTATTACAAGCACAACGTACTTCCAAGGTGTGTTTGTTCTTTCATGGATTTACGGCTACTCCTGAACAGTTTCTGCCAATCGGAGAAGCCTTTTTTCAAGCTGGCTATAATGTCGTGATTCCTTTATTACCAGGACATGGACTTGCAGGGAATTGGGATAGTGACAATCCGCCTCCGCTACCAGAGGAACAACACATCTATCAAAGATTTAGTTTGTACTGGCTAGAACAAGTGCAAGCATTAGGCGAACAAGTTGTGATCGGAGGATTATCAGGAGGAAGTACTTTATCTGCTTGGTTAGCTTTAGAACGTCCCGAATTGATTCATCGTGCTTTGTTATTTGCACCGTATACAAGTAACAGTAATCTTCTTGTTGACTTGATCGTTAAGATCATGCCGATCTATTTTCAGTGGCGTACTGAAGAGGGAGTCATTAGTTACGGCTATGATGGTTTTGTGATGCCTGCATTGCGCGTATTTATGGACATGGGGCAAGATCTTCTTGAGCGCGCTAAAAATAGTATTGCCGCAGCACCCTGTTTTATTATCTCTAGTGAAAGTGATCGCGCTGTTGATGATAACGAAAATCAAGATTTATACGAATCACTTGTCAAGCTACAACCTAAATGCTGGTACTACTCTTTTGACAAAGTTTTTGACATTCATCACAATATGATGACTAAAGCAGAAGGAAATGATTACCAAGACTTAGTGTTTGCAGTAGCGAAAGCCTATGTTGGTAGCGATTTGACTTGGCAAGAAGTTGAAGAAATTGCTTACCAAATGCTATTTCAAGGAAAAACATTTGATGCTGTAGTGCAAGAACTTGATTTCACTCAGCGCGTTTGTCCAGATTTGCAAACACTGATTTCATTACTTGATAAACCAGGTATTGTGGCAGCGTTTCAGGAGGAGTGAGGGATACCCCTTCTTAATAAGTCTAAATTATCATGAAAATTTTTTACTCAGCTTGTCTGCTAATTTTTGGAGTCTAATTTCGTGCAGCATGACATAAAAGCAAGGAATAATAAACAGCGTTAATAGCGTTGCTAAAGACAAACCAGAAAAGACAACAACTCCTAGCGGCTGGAGAAATTCTGATCCTTCACCGATTCCTAAAGCTAGTGGAAACATTCCTAATACTGTCGTAATTGTCGTCATCAAAATTGGACGCAGGCGTTGTGGTGCGGCTCTGAGAATAGCACTTTTACGATCAATTTCTTCGCGATCGCGAATTTGATTAGCAAGTTCTACCATGATAATGGCGTTGTTTACAACAATTCCCACAAGTAACACTGCACCAACAAGCACGGTAGCACCGATTGCAGTGCCGGTGATGTAAAGTCCAAAAATTCCGCCAGCAAGTGCTAAAGGAACGGTGAACATAATCACCAAAGGATCGATTAAGGAGTTGTATTGTACCGCCATGACAACAAAAACTAGAAACGCCGCCAATCCGCCTAAAATTTGCAGCGATCGCTGTAGTTGTTGATTAGTTTCTTCTACAGAACTTGGTAAAATACTCACGCCCTCTGGTAAATCAATGTTTTCTAGCACTGTATCAACTTCTGCTAAAGCATCTCCTAAACTTGCACCCTCACTCAAGTTACCTGCGATAATAAAAACTTGGCGTTGATTGATACGTTGAATTTCCCCTGGTGCTTGACCTTCACGAATGCTCGCAACATCAAACAGGCGAATCTGACGGTTACTGTTGACAAACAGAGGTAAACGTGAAAGCTGTGATTGGTTTCGGATATCGGCTTGATCGAGTTGAACCCGAACATCTACTAAGCGATCGCCACGTTGTAATTGTGTCGGCACTGATCCTTCAACCGCAGTTTGAATTGTCTGACCAATATCTTGCGTTGTCAAACCAAAACTTGCCACGCGTTCCCAATCAGGGACAATCTGAAGTTCAGGCTGTCTAGAGTCAGCATCAGGGCGGAAAGTTGCTAATGTCGTTTGCTGATCTAAAGCCTGGAGAATTTGTTGTCCTGCTTGGCGGAGGTTTTGTTCGTTGTCACCCTGCAAAATAATATCAACTTCTGCGCCGCGCACCGGAGAATTACTCAAAATTAAACCGCGTACTTGCCCAGGACTTAAGCGTAAACGAATACCAGCCAAGTTAAGTCGATTAAATTCTTGATTAACTCGATCGACAAAAGCTTCCACATTGCTGCCAGATTTTAAAGTAATCGTACTCGAACTCCGTAACGGATTTTCTGTCGTATTGCTGCCAAACAGAAAGCCACCTGCAGTCGAGAAAACATATTCAGTTTCAGGTTGTTCTAAAAGAATGTCATCGACAGCATCCATTACTTTGCGGTTATTTTCGACAACAGTTCCAGGAGGAAATTGTGCAAATAAAGTTGCTTGTCCAGTACTAATCCGAGGCAGAATTTCTTGTGAGATTTGCCCCATAAGAAATAAACTGCCACCACCTAAAATCAGAAAAGCGATCGCAATAACAACCAAACGATACCGTAAAAGCTTCGTTAAAAAATTTCTATATCCTTGAGTTGCCGCATCAAATCGGCGATTAAACTCTTGTAATATCCACAATCTACCAATTTTACTTGACCATCGAATTGCAAGTAGTCGTGATGTCACCATTGGCACAAAAGTGATCGCAATCAAAATCGATGCAGCTACTGCAAAGCTGATAGTTAAAATTAATTCACTAAATAGCAGTGAGAAAAAGCCACCAATCAGCAGAAACGGCAAGACAGCGACTAAGTTCGTACTTGTTGACGCTACCAAAGCTGATTCAACTTCTTGACTACTACGAACTGACTGCGAAAGTAGTTGTTGTGAATTCATCTGCGTTTTGGCATCTTTGCCAGGAGTCATCCCCGCACCTTCGGCAATATTTTCCAGCATGACAATTGAGTTATCAACGACAATGCCTACACCTAAGGCGAGTCCCCCTAAACTAAATACATTGAGAGATAAGCCAAACACTCCCATTAAAATAATTGCCGCTAGTGTTGCTAAGGGAATGGCACAGACAATGATGATTGTTTGACGCAGTGAACCTAGAAATAAGAGAACAGCGATCGCAGCGAGTCCAGCACCAATTAAACCAGCAGTAGCAACATTAGTAATTGAGTTGCGAATAAACTGTGATTCATCTAAAGTCGCAGTCAACACCATATCTGCTGGAATCACACCCGATCTTCTTAGTTCTTCAATGCGTTGCTTAACTCCATCTACAACTGTAATCGTATTAGCGTCAGGTTGTTTTTGAATACTCAACTTCACTGCTGGCTGTTTATTGAGGTTCACAAACACGCGCTGGTCTTCTGTACCATCCACAACTTCAGCAAAGTCACGCAGGTAGATACGAGGGGCGAGGGAGGAGTTGTTTTCGGTAGTTTGTTCTGTACTTTCGGATATCTCAAATGAGAGGTTACGAATTTCGTCAGCACTTTGAAATCGCCCAACTGTCCGTGTGAGAGGTTCACCGTTTTCGCCACGAATTCGTCCACCAGAAATGTCTTGGTTACGGGCTTCTATTTCATTTAAGACAGTCGTTAAACCGACACCTAATGCTTGCAGGCGATTGAGATCGATATTGACTTGAACTTCTTCCTCAACACCACCTGCGACATCTACTGAAGCAACTCCAGGAACTACAGTTAGTTCTCGTGCTAATTCTTCGTCAGCAAACACGCGTAAATCAACACCTTCTAAGCCTGGTGATGTCAGTGCGATTTCGTATACAGGTAACTGTGAAGGATCAACCTTAAATAATCTCGGTTCTTCAACTGTAGTCGGTAATTGCCCGCGACCGCGATTTAGTGCTGCTGTGGCGTCATTCAAAGCTTGATCGATATTTCCTCCTGGTTGGAAATATAAATCTAAACTGACTTGTCCTTCCCGCGTTTGCGAGTAGACCTGAACAACACCTTCTGTAGCTGATAAAGCTTCTTCTAGGGGTCGAGTAATTTCATCAATTGCCACTTCTGGTGAAATACCAGGTGCATTGAGTCGAACACCAATACGGGGATAAGTAATAGATGGCAACAGATCCACAGGCAATGAGGTGACATAAAAGACACCCATGACAATCACTGCCAAGGTGAGCATCAGTGTCCCAATATGCCGTCGAATTGCGATCGCACTTACACTTAATCCTGATGCTTTTGCCTGCTGCTGCATCCTAGTTAACTCCCTTGCTGTGATTCAGAAAGAATGGAAAAGCGCACAGTTGCTCCATCAGTTAATGTTCCGCCACTGCGGGCAACAAATCGCTCTCCTGGTTGCAAACCTGATAAAATCTCGACTTGACCGTTTGCACTTTCTCCTATAGTGACGCTGCGGGCGGTTACAGTTCCTTCGGTTGCCGCACCTTCAGAAACGACAAAAATCGTTTCCTGTTCTTGCTGACGCGATCCTTGGGCTGTGTTGGGTGACAGCGCTGTTTGCGGAATTACAACTCGTTGTGTTGCCTCAGTTTCAAACTGTATCCGTGCCAAAAGTCCACTACCGATTTGTCCGTTACTGTTAGGAATGACGACTTGAATCGGAATTAATCGCGCTGTTTGATCGGCTGCGGGAGATATTCGGCTAACTTGCCCTGTAAAATTTTCCTCAGGAAAAGCATCTAACTGGACGGTTACATTTTGTCCTTGGCGAATGCTAGCAAGTTCTAATTCCGAAACCTCAACATTGACTTGAATGCGACTAAAGTCACCAATACGGACAATCTCGGTATTAGGTTGCACAAAGTTACCAACTTCTGTTAACCGTTGCATCACTCTACCCGCAATTGGTGCCGTTAATCGAGCGTAAGATTGTTGTCTTCTGGCTTGCGCGACAACAGCTTGTTGGGCAGTTACTTGGCTTTGGGCTGCTACAACCGCTTGTTGTTCGGTACGGACTTGCTCTTGCGCCGCACGTAGAATTTGTGCTGCTGTTTGGGCTTCGGTTCTTGCTTGTTCGGCTTGCTGTGCAGGAACTGCTCCTTCTTGCAAAAGGCGTTGCTGTCGGGCTAGATCTGCTTGTGCTTGTTGTAGTTCCAAACGCGATCGCTCAACTTGTGCTTGAGCGTTACTAACCTGGTTTTGGGCACGAGCAACTGCAGCTCGTAAGCTGGCAAGTTCTGCCTCTGCTTGATTCACTGCACTGACAAGTAACGCATCATCGAGTCGAGCTACAGTTTGACCTTGGTTAACTCTATCTCCGATATCAACTGTCACATTTAATACTTGCCCTGTAACTTGCGATCGCAGCGATACCTCACGTGCTGGTGCAGTCGTACCTGTATATTCTGGTGGTTCGGTTAATCTCCCATTTTGCGCAATAGCAACATCTACTGGTGTTATTTGACTGTTTTCACCTGACTGCCTTTGTTGCGCACTTGCCTCTTCGCTTGGTAACGTGTTGCAGCTTGTTAAGGTAACAATGACACCTAAGCTGAACAAAACCTTAAAAAAGCTCCCTTTGCTCTGTATTCTAAACACTAAAAGCACCGCCTCTCGCTGTGTTTCCTCTATTTTGATGCATGGCTTCGAGTTGGGTAAGGGCAGTCATACATTAATGATTTATCTAACTGTAAGGAATTTAACAAAGTAGTTGTAAAGAAAAATCTTTGTATCTTTTATCTTTTGCACTTTCCCTATCTTTACTAAAGTATTTAAATATTGCTAATAGTTAATTTGGCTCTGTCCTAAGTCTGAAGATATATAAATTTTTGTAATTTCACTTTAGTAGAGTCTTTTAATCTATCAGTTTGACATAAAAATAATGCTTGAGCTAGCAACCCTAGGTATATTGCAGAGCAAACCACTGCACGGTTATCGACTAAAGCAACAATTAGAGCAGTTTATGAGTGGCTGTATCAGTGTTAACTATGGTGCAATCTACCCTTTGTTAAGGCGCTTGGAAGAACGCGGTGATATTGCCACTCTAATTCAAGAAGCAGGTGAAGCGGGACCTAGCCGCAAGATCTATTGCATAACTTCTCAAGGTATGATTGCTTTTCGGCGTAAAATGCTAGAACATCCCCACGAAAGTTGGGTCAATGCGCGATCGCGCTTTATCATCAAATACTTCTTTTTTAGTCATCTCGAATCTATCGAACGCATCAAACTTCTCGAACACCGGATTATGGTTTGTCGTCTGCGCCTTGAAAGTTTAGAAGTTCAACCAATACCGAGTGACGATTTTTATGAAATTGCTGTTTGGCATAGGTTTATTGCGGTAATCAAAGAAGAACTAGACTGGTTGAATGAGCGATTAGTGCTAGAACAGCAACAAGAATTAGAATCTCGAAATTAGTGAATGTCTTGCCCGCACTGAACAGCAATATGTTTTAATATTTTTTAATAAATCAACATAATTACTGACCACTAGACTCTACTCAGTCGTCAGAATAGAGGAGAGTAATCCTTGGGAAATCCGAGCACTACTGTCTCCTTCGCTGCACAATACAAAACACACTCATCATAGGTGAACGAGGAAGCGGGAATGTCTAATATCAAATTTGAGAAAGAAAATCGTGAAGTCATTGCTGCTGATGGTGCTAATCTTCGGCTCAAGGCAATGGAGAATGGCATCGATATTTATAAACTCTATGGCAAGATGATGAATTGTGGTGGCTATGGTCAATGTGGCACTTGTATTGTTGAGATTACAGAAGGAATAGAAAACTTGTCACCACGGACAGAAGTTGAAAACAGAAAATTGAAGAAGAAGCCAAAAAACTATCGCCTCGCGTGCCAAGCCTTAGTTAATGGATCTGTGAGTGTAGTCACGAAGCCTTAATGCATTAGAGAACTATGGAATTCATTTAAACTTTCTCTTTGAGACTTCTTTCATCTAAAAAACCTTTCTTCCTCTTCTCTGACATCAGCGATGATGTTATTCTAAAATTGTTAGCTCACGATCTGCGAGAGGCTTTCTTTCGATGCAAGTTAATGACTTAGGGTTCGTAGCGAGCATCTTGTTCGTTCTGGTTCCTGCTGTGTTTCTCATAATTCTGTATATTCAGACTGCTAGCCGCGAAGGTCGCAACGACTCATAAGAATATATGCTTTAACAAAACCCCTGCAATTTACAGGGGTTTTTGCTTGCTGACTTGAGTTGAGTTGTGCTTAACCCACAGTTCTAGCCAACAGTACTGGGCAATTTGCATTTACACGCACGTAATCAGATAAAGAAGAACCCAACAATCGATCTAGGTCAACAAAACTTTTGGCAATTGAAGGACGGCGATCAGGAGAACCAAGCATTAACAAGTCCACATTATTTTCTTCTGCAATTCGGCAGATTTCTTCACCTGGTTTACCTGTCGTTGATACAGCGCGTGGTTGTATACCAAGTTTCTTTGCTTCGGCGATCGCTCCTGCTAGCACAGAATCTTGTTCTCCTGAGGCGATCGTACTTGACGAACTACTTGCGCTTTTATCGACATGGGCTAAAATTAATTGCCCTCCTTTAATGTCTCGCAGTAGAAACAAAGCTAATCGTAAACATTGGTTTGCTGCATCAGAACCGTCCATTGCCACCATGATGCGGTTGATTTTTTTGACGTAAATATCGTCTTTGACCAACAACATTGGTCGAGAGGATAATTGAAATACATACTGACTTACTGAGTTAGACAAAATTGATTGCAAACGTTTGAGGCCGCGCGAACCCATAATAATAAGATCCGCATCAATCTCCTCTGCGACTTGGCATACTATGTCTTTGGGATCGCCTTGCCGCAAAATTGCTGAGACCTTGGTTGGATCTAACTGCAAAGATTGGATTGCTGTAGCTAGAACCTTTCCTCCCTCTTCCCACTTGGATGTCATAATCTCAGCACTAACTTGAGAGGGAACAACGTGCAAAACTGTAACAGATGCCTTTTGAATCGATGGCAAATCCATCAATGCTTTGAGCATTTCTTCTGAATGACCAGTGCCAGAGTCAGCTAGCAGAATTTTTTCTAACATTGAGCCTCTTTATTGTTTTGTTCAGTAACTGAGTTGAATACAGTGTATTAAGCAAAGTAATACTTTGCACTAAACAGTAAACTTATAATTTTTATAATTAATATCTTACAATTTTGCTGGATATTTTAATTACTTGATTACTTTACATTTTAGATTAAATTTTACTTAATTGAGAACAAATAATTTTTAATAAAATTAACAATAGTTAAATCATTGACGTCCTTTAGGCTGATTTTATAGTTATGTTTATATATTTTTCATAAGAATCCAGATCATCTCACCTCAAAGTTCAATACCAAACTATAAATCAATAGATTAAGCAGGCTTTAACCCAATGCATTGATAACTTAAATATTACAAAAATTTATTAATCTTTTTATAGAAACCAAAAAGCAAAGCTGATAAGAGTTATTAATGAAGATCAAGCTGTCTTGCTTGATCTTCATTAACATCTTTTCGATTAGTTATTATCTACTTCACTTTGATTTATTTATGTATCTAGTATAAGTACGATAAAATTATCTTCTATTATTAGTAATATTTGCTTATGATTTAAGTTTATAAATTATGATGTTATTTTTGTTACACCCTTAGCACGGAAAAAGTACAGATATTTAACTATTGTCAAGAATTAGCTATGGCAAGTTCAATATAAACTTGAAAAATGGTTGCGACAAATCATGAGTATTTAAAATATTCTATGCTTTGAAGCTCATTTATATTTTTGTTTAAACTGAACATAGCTACTAAACACTGACTTGTGATTGACCGCAGCTTGAGTTATCTCAAAATGACGAGGCTAAGCTTTACTTATATCACTAGTTGTTGCCAAAATCTGATTCATTGTCTGAAAGCAAGAGTTTTCTAGGCTTATCTGACAAGATATCGTAAATATTGCTATTAAATTTATTAACTCAGACTTAATCGAGCATTAATCGGTGTTAAACTTAAGACACTAAGGTATACCTCCTCCACAGGTGTCATTAGGCTGTCTCATTTCGTATAGTTGTGATGAGTACAGAAATTCTTTTATCTACAAAAGGTGTGAGGATAAGAGGTAAAAATGTCAAGAATCTTGTGGAAATCACTGCTACTTAGCCCAGCAATTTTAGGAGCAACACTAGTTGTATCCTCTACTGCGCTCGCAGTAGAACAGCCACAACAGGTTGAAGGTCAACAAGACACTGCTCAAGCTCCAGCAACAGATTATGTAGTTGCAATTGCAGATAATACTGTTGAGCAAAATACTACGGTAAGTGCTCAGCTAATCAACCCATCTGCCACTCAACCCCAAACAGTAGCAGTCACTCAAGTGAGTCCTGCTCCCATCACTGTAGCCCAAGCAACTACAGCCCCAGTAGTACCTGCTACCGCTCCCGAAGCAACATCAGTTGAATCGTTAGACGAACTCAACCGCTACAGCAACGAAGGCAGGGGCGATGTCAACTCAGTTGCGCAAGTTACCTCCGTTTCTCAACTATCTGACGTACAACCGACAGATTGGGCATTCCAAGCATTACAATCCCTTGTAGAACGCTACGGAGTGATTGCAGGTTATCCCGATGGAACATATCGTGGAAACCGTGCGATGACACGTTATGAGTTTGCCGCTGGTTTGAACGCTGCGTTAGACCGAGTAAACGAACTGATTGCAGCGGGTACTGCTGATATGGTTCGGCGTGAAGATCTGGCAACTCTCCAGCGATTGCAAGAAGAATTTGCAGCAGAACTCGCAACACTACGCGGTCGTGTAGATGCTTTAGAAGCTCAGACAGCTGAACTCGAGGCAAATCAGTTCTCCACAACAACTAAATTAGTTGGTGAAGTAGTTGCAGCAGTGACTGATACGTTTGGAGATGACGTTGACGATAACACAGTACTGCAAAACCGCGTCCGCTTAGACTTCCAAAGCAGCTTTGGCGGATCTGATATTTTACATACACGGTTATCGACAGGTAACGCTCAGCCATTTAGTTTTAGTGCGTTTAATGGTCCTGGTGCGAATGCCACATTTGAAGGTCAACAAACCTTTAATGTATCACCAAGCTTCGACAACGACGTTTTCGTCGATTGGTTAGCTTATGACTTCCCACTATTTGGACAGGCTAGAGGTTATTTAGCAGCAACTGGTGGTGTTCATAGTGACTATGCAGCAACTGCTAACCCTTACTTCGAGGACTACGACGGTGGTAGAGGTGCGCTATCTACCTTCGCACAACAAAACCCAATCTATCGGATTGGAGGTGGCGCTGGTGGTGGTTTAACACTAGCATTTGGTGGTGAAGGTGTTCTCAGACCAAGTTCTTTAACAGTAGGTTACTTAGCAGATAATGCAGCAGACCCAGGTCTGAGTGCAGGTATTGGTAACGGTGACTATGCCGCGTTAGCTCAGTTGAACTTCAATCTTGGCGATCGCGTTGCTTTAGCAGCAACTTATGTCCACGGTTATCACACCACTGGTAACGGAATTTACGATATCGGTGGTTCATTCGGTAATCAGTCGGCTGGTCCAGTTGTTGGTACTACCCAAGCAAACCTTGCCGATATCAGTGGTGACGGCTTCGTAGATGGCGTTCCAGGTCTATTAACAGGACCAACAGTAACTAACTCGTATGGTGTATCGGCTGCACTCCGCTTAAGCGATAGAATTTCCTTGAGTGGCTTCGGTACTTATACAAATGCTACGCTTCTAGGTCGCGGTGGTGCTGATATTTGGACCTTTGGTGGTGGAGTTGCTTTCCCAGACTTGGGTAAAGAAGGCAACCTCTTGGGTATCTTCGCCGGTGTAGAACCTACTTTAAGAGGCGTTGATGCTCCTGGTGTAGTAGGTTTCGAGCGTGATTATGGTTTACATGTTGAAGGCTTCTACAGATATCAGCTAACCGACAATGTCTCGATTACACCCGGTGTGATTTGGTTAAGTTCTCCAGGGCAAAATAATGATAACTCAGATGTCGTTATTGGTACACTCCGGACAACCTTCAACTTCTAGGTTGTTACTGCGCTGTTTGAACTAAATAAAATATGAAACCCGCAATCAGCGGGTTTTTTTTTCTCGTCCTATGTTGAAGCTATTTGATAGACCTCCTGCATGAATCGTAGATGCTCTGCGACTAAAGTCGGGGCTACGCAAACGAAGTTGACGAGCGCACACTAAATTGAGAGTTTTACTAGTAAGTCCACGAAGGTGGACTTAGTGTGTTTAGCTGCGAATTTATTTGCCAAGCATTCATGCAAGATGTCTAATAAAATCTGAAGCGTTAAGCTATTTAAAATAACAAACCCCAGTGGAGAACCGGAGTATAATTGAAAAAGAGCGGATAAAAGCCTAATAACCTATCACGTTTGTGTAGCCTGTGGAAATTTCGTGTAAGACTGAATATGCGCTTCTTGCTCTCTTAGAGCTAGCAACGAATTATGAAATCGGCGAACCACTACAAATCCGGCAAATTGCTGCCCAACAGCAAATACCAGATCGCTATCTAGAGCAACTGTTGGCAACATTGAGGCGTGGCGGTATAGTAAAAAGCCAAAGAGGTGCAAAAGGTGGTTATATCTTGGCACGAGAGCCTTGGAAAATTACCTTGCTAGATGTCATATTTTGCTTAGAAGGTTTAGAAACTGCTACTTCTGAGGATGAAGCTCAACCAAAAACAGTAGAGAGTGCTGTTGTTCAAGAAGTTTGGCAAGAATCGCGTCAAGCAGCTAATTCTGTCTTACAAAAATATACACTGCAAAATCTTTGCGAGCAGCGAGCAGCTAGAAAGCAGTTGAACATTATGTATTACATTTAGGGGCGAGGAGCAAGTGAGTAGTGAATAGTGATTAAATTTTTCTCTTCTCAGTTCCCTTTACTTTTTACATTTTCATTCAAATTCCTCTGAACTAAAACTATGCGTATTGCTCAGAATATTACAGAATTAATCGGTCGCACACCTTTAGTACAACTCAATCGTATTCCCCAATCTGAGGGCTGCGTAGCGCGGGTAGTCGTGAAACTAGAAAGTATGAATCCTTCCGCCTCGGTTAAGGATCGCATTGGTTTTAGTATGATTAAAGCAGCAGAAAAGGAGAAACTCATTACTCCTGGGAAGACAATTTTAGTTGAACCAACTTCAGGTAACACAGGAATTGCCTTAGCAATGGCAGCAGCAGCTAAAGGATATCGCTTAATTTTAACAATGCCTGAAACAATGAGTGCCGAAAGGCGGGCGATGCTGCGGGCTTACGGTGCAGAATTAGAACTTACTCCAGGAATAGAGGGAATGAGTGGGGCAATTCGACGGGCACAGTTAATTGTAGAAAATACTCCACATGCTTACATGCTGCAACAGTTCCGCAACCCTGCAAATGCCCAAATTCATCGAGAAACAACAGCAGAAGAACTGTGGCAAGACACTGACGGGCAGATTGATTTTATGGTCGCTGGTGTAGGAACTGGTGGCACAATTACTGGTGTTGCTGAAGTGATAAAAGCTCGCAAGCCAAGTTTTAAGGCGATCGCTGTTGAACCGACAAACAGCCCCGTCCTTTCTGGTGGCAAACCAGGACCGCACAAAATCCAAGGAATTGGTGCAGGGTTTATCCCCCAAGTCTTGCGCGTAGATATGATTGACGAAGTGATCGCAGTAACTGATGAGGAAGCGATCGCCTACGGACGTCGATTAGCACGCGAAGAAGGTTTACTTTCAGGGATTTCTAGTGGTGCTGCGTTATGTGCAGCAATTCGAGTAGCACAGCGCTCAGAAAACAAAGGCAAACTAATTGTGATGATTCAACCTAGCTTTGGCGAACGATACTTGAGTACACCATTGTTTCAAGATTTAGAGCCAAAATTACCTGCTACCGTTAGTTAGTTAACGCTACAGTAGGTGTCATGGCATCTAATCACTACGACACTTTAGACGTTAATGCAGCAGCTAGCCAAGCGGAGATCAAACAAGCCTATCGCCGCTTGGTAAAAAAGTTTCATCCTGATAGTAATCAGGATGTGGATCGCGAGGAAATTATTCGCATTAACGCGGCATACGAAGTTTTAGGAGACGCTCAAAAACGGCACTCCTATGATAAACAACTGTCAAATAATCAATTTAGACAAGAACGCCGCGAACGGCAACAGCGGACAGCTACAGTTCAAAATCAATATCGTGCTTCACGTCAAACAGGAAGAGATGCTGATGAGGAATTAGCACACTGGCTGCACCAAGTTTATCAGCCTGTGAATCGTCTCATTTGTCGAATTCTCAATTCCTTAGAAGAACAAATTGAGCAGTTAGCGGCAGATCCTTTTGATGATGAATTGCTAGCAGATTTTGAGGATTACTTACATGACTGTCGCGACTGGTTAAAACAAGCACAAACAACGTTTCGTTCACTTCCTAATCCACCTACTGTTGCAGGAGCAGCGGCGCACTTGTATTATTGCCTTAATCAAGTAGGAGATGGATTAGAAGAGTTGAGTTACTTTCCACTCAATTATGACGATCGCTACTTACATATGGGTCAAGAGTTGTTTCGGATCGCCGCTGGCTTACATTGTGAAGCTCAAGAATCGCTAGAGGTGATTGCTTAACAGATGTCCTCCCACTGAAGTCGGGGGCTACCTAAGCAAAGTGTACCTTTGTACACTAAAACAAAACTTTTACCATTTTCCCTTTACCCTTCTCGATCAAGATAGAAGTGTTGTTGACCGTACTGCTGGGCTTTTTTGAGCAAAGATGCTAGTTTCGTGTCTGGTGGGATTGAAGCAGGGGGCGTAGCAATTTGTCGTAAAAGATACCACGGTAAACCAACTGATTCGCGTAAGGCTAAGTAAGCTTTTTGGCGAAAACCCCACCTGGCTGGTAAGCGACTCGTGCGTGGAATGACTGAGAATCCATAAGCACGAAATTCGATCAGCGATCGCCACATATGAGGAGCATCGCTGACTAGGATAATGCGCTGAATATTTCGTTGTTGTAAAATTGCTGCTGAAAAAATCGCATTTTCCTTTGTGGTTAAAGAACAATTTTCACCATCAACAACTTGCTGTGGAACACTTTGGGCTATCAATAACTCGATAATCGGTAAAGCATCTCCCCTACCACTGACAAAAATAATGGGCGCTCTTTTGGCTTGCCACAATTGAGTGGCTACTCTAGCCCGATCCATCCTTAAAGCTCTGCCTCGACCTAAAATAACAATGGCATCGACAGAAGTTCCAGGATCAGCAGGAAGAAACAATCCATTGACAGCAACGACTGATATCAACCCGATCGCAATTAAGCTACATAGTAATATAGCCATGCTGGGAAGGATCAATTTTTGAAACTTGCGCCGCCAGATCCGAGCAATCAGCCACAGGCTAACAAGCACGACAATGAGAGTTGCCAAGAATAGTAAAATTGGCGATCGCAACTGTTGCCAGCCAAACTCGACAGGAAACTGTGTAAACTCACGCGGACAGAAACGGGAATCAAACATTGGTTGCAGTCACAACTCAGCGTCAGGTGCAAGGCTTACGCTAATAGTTTATGCTGATAACAGTATCATTCAAAAAACTTTACATTAATAACTTGTGTACTCATGCAATGCATTGTCAATCGTCGCGCCCAGTTTTCAGCTAGCCATCGCTATTGGCTACCCGAATTAAGTGAGGCAGAAAACACCCAGCGGTTTGGACTTTGCTCGCAGACACCAGGACACGGACACAACTATGTTTTATATGTTTCCCTTGCTGGTGAACTCGATGAATATGGCATGGTACAGAATTTATCCGAAGTCAAACAGGTGATCAAGCGAGAAGTGACTAGTCAATTAGACTTTTCTTCTCTCAATGATGTTTGGACAGAATTTCAAAAAACACTACCTACCACAGAAAATATTGCCAGAGTAATTTGGCAGCGGCTAGCACCTTACTTACCTTTAGTCCGCATCCAATTATTTGAACATCCAGAACTTTGGGCAGAATATCAAGGAAACGATATGGAAGCTTACTTGACACTTAGTACCCACTTTAGTGCTGCGCATCGGCTAGCACGTCCGGATCTGAGTTACGAAGAAAACTCGGAAATCTACGGTAAGTGCGCTCGTCCCAATGGACACGGACACAATTATCATTTAGAAATCACAGTTAAAGGTGATATTGACGTGCGTACTGGAATGCTAGTCGATTTGGGTGCATTGCAGAAAATTGTAGACGATTTGGTTATTGAACCACTAGATCATACCTTTCTAAACAAAGATGTTGCCTATTTTACTGAAGTCGTCCCCACTGCCGAAAATATCGCAGCGTATATTAGTAACGTGTTGCGATCGCCTATCCAAGAACTGGGAGCTACATTACATAAAGTTAAACTGATTGAAAGTCCCAACAACTCTTGCGAGATTTACTGCGATCAAGCTGATAAAGCAGTTACAAATGAAAGTTTAGAGTTCAAGGAACTCGTACACTAGTGCAACAGCCCACGCATGTGGGCTACAACTTTAGGCAACAGGTACTTGCGCGGTGATAGTGCGATGGCGGGGAGTGTTGGGAGCAATCATCACATCCTGAAAACCAGCAGCCATTAATGTTTCCTCAATATCCAGGGCAAAATACTCATCAAGATACGGTTCAGTACTTTTCAGCAACGTCAAAATATAAGGAGGCATTTTAGCATAAATTTCTGATTGTGGGTTCATATCCATAATCGCCAAATAGCCATTAGGACGAAGCAAGCGTCGTGCTTCTTGGAAAATTTGCCGCGTTGCTGATTGTGGAAGTTCGTGACACATTAAAAAGATAGAGACTAAATCAAAGGATTCTGATGTGAGTCCTGTTGATTCTGCTGCTGCGTGTACCCAATTAACTTGAGTATTCTGTTGCTGGGCGCGGTAGTTAGCCACCGCCAGGAAATAAGGAGATAAATCCAAACCTGTAATTTTGGCTTGCGGATAAATTGCTTGCAGTGCAAATGTACTCATTCCCACACTACAGCCTAAATCGAGGATATCGCGAGGTGGCGCGATTTGGTTTTGCAAGATTTCATGATAAGAAGCGCGGAGTCGAAAATCACCTTCTGCGCCTGCATCTGCCCAGATACCTGCATGAACTGCGCGGGCTGCGACTTCAACTTCTAAAGCAGCATCCCAACTTAAGTTACCTTGCTCGTAAGCATGAAACGAACAGCAATAATAATCAGGATACTTTAATTGAGCATTTTCAATTTGTGCAAGTTGAGTATCCCAGTCGATTTGTCTTAATTCCTGGACTTGCTTTGTCCAGGGAACACCAATTCTTTCTGCACGTTTGATCATCATTTGTCGTGCTTGGTGTTTGGCTAAATTGGCTAACGGGGGAATTGCTAATACTCGATTAACTAAGCGAGAGGCTATTTCTGGAGCAGTCTTTGCAGCAATCATATGTAAATACTAAAAATCTGATTTCTTTAGCTTATTATCGGGCTTTGGGGTGACAATTCTGAGGTACAAGCAGGGCAACGAGTTGCAGCAATATGTATTTTAGTCAGGCAATAAGGACACTCTTGCTCAGTAGGTTCTGGTGGCGCGAGTTCTTCTTGGCGCTTGAATCGAGCTAAAGCACGGATAGCCAAATACAGCGCTAGCGCAATAATAACAAAATCAACTACTGAGCCTAGAAAACTGCCGATTCTTATACCATCGTTTGGACTTGTATTAATGACTAACTCACGCCAATCTCCTGCTGGAATCAGCGGATTAATTAATGGCATAACGATATCTTGTGCAAAAGAGGTAACAATATTGCCAAATGCACCACCAATAATAACTGCGATCGCAAGTTCGACAACATTTCCCTTGAGGGCAAATTCCCGAAAATCTCTAAAAAAACCTGTTACTGCTCTGCGATTGCGACCGATAGTTCGCCCTACTACCATAACTGTAACTCTTTACCTAGTAACAAAATTAAGCGCATTTTAGTACATTTAATGATTTAAATTAAGAGATAAATTATTAAAACAATATTCTTTCTTAGTTGTTTAATTGATTTAATTTAACATGATGAAAGCTATGCAGCGCTAGTAATTAAGAATTGTCATGTGTCAGTTTTAAATGTGAGTAATCAAGATTTTTATAAGTTATTACTATTGAGCGGTAATTGGATTTTTCCAATATCATAAATTCCGGTTTGCTCGCTAGGAATTTCAAAGTGAATTTTAGTTGGGCGATCGCTAAACAAAGTCAACTCATATTTCCCTGGCTGCAATCCTTCAACAACAAAGCGACCTGTCTTATTGGTAAATAATTGAAGTGGCTGCTGATCTTGCTGAGTAAGCGATGTAATCTCACCAGCTTGTAAAGTTACTGGATTATTATTACTATCAACTAGCACTCCTTTTAGAATCACTGTAGCATCGCTACCAACACGAATCAGCGTACCGCTTTTATAACTAGGTAGTACGGTATGCGAGTCAGAACCTAAACTGTAACCAATAGGCAAATTGGGAGCATCGAGCCGTATTGTAGAAACTCGGTAAGGTTGTATGGGAACCACTGCCGCACCTTGTCGATCGATTCGAGCCGTATAACCGTTGCCACTCGGATTAATGCCAATTTTGTAGGCGCGTAAATTATCGTGAGGGACTAATAACGCAAAGCTATTATTAATTGGTCTTGACCAACCAAAATGACCATCTGCAAAGACAAACGCGGTGCCAAACGTCAGTCTACTCACATGACTCATTGCTTCATTAACATCTTGCGTCAGCGTCATACCATGCGAAAAATCGAAAACTGCCCGATAACCGGTGTAAGATAACCGACTTGTTAATCCAACGCCATCGGAGTTGTGCGCTAGTCCTAAAGATGTGTTAATCCCACCAGTTGTCTTACGAGCACTCTGGTTCCAGGTAAGCTTATGACTTATATCATCAGCGCTACTAACTGCAGTTGTTACTGTAATTGATTGACGTTTGCGGGGTAAAAACCAAGATAAGCTCAAATAAGCACTTTGTTCGTCTTTTCCTATGGTGTCTTGTCTGTGGTTAAGGTTAAGGTTGACTCCTAAGCCATTGCCGAATGATTTAGCAAGCCCCAGCGAAATATTGTAAGCATCCGCGCTCGCGTCGCTACCAAATTCATAACTACCACTTAAATTAGCACTCATACCCCAAATTTTTTGGCGATAATATGCTGTGAGGTCAAAACTAGATGTGTCATCGGCATCCGAATTTAACTTGGCAAATCGCGATCCTCGATGTTCTAAAGTTAAACCAAAATTGGGAGGCGACGCATTTACATTTCCGCCTTTGCTGTAGTCGTAGCGAACTTTGAAAGCATAATCTGTACCAACACTGCTGGCGTGACTCATTGCCAAATCCCAGCCAAAGTTACCGTAAGCAGTTGCCCAAGCACCTTCAAAACCAAGAATTTGTTGTTGCAAGTCGGCTTGTAAGTAGCCTCCTAACGTGAGATTATCTGTAACTCCCCAACGATGCGATAAAGTTAACGTCGGTTGCGTAAAATCATAACTTCGATTGCCTTTTTTACTGGAAGGAAAGCCCAAACTATAGGCAAACTGTTGCAATCCTGGTGCTAATAATTCACTTGCTCCCGCTGTAGGAAAACTGAGCCGCTGGACGCGACCTACAGGATCGGTAATAATCAGTTGTACTTCATTAATACCACCACTCAAAGGTAAGTCACGAATATTTTGTTTCCCAGGAGCAAGTTGTAGCGTTTGGACAAGGCGACCATTAATTAAAACTTCAACTTTTGAGGGACTTTCTAGAAAAAACTCGTATTCGTTAATTGGGCGCGTGACGCGATACGGTTGTAGCGCAAAATTTTTAGCTACCGTAACTCCTACCATCGGGCGACTACTTTGGTAGCCTGTTACAGGAACTGATAAATCTCCAATAATATAGCGCAGCGATCGCTCTAGATGATCGCGCAACAACCTTAAATCACCACTTTCCCACGCGGGTTTTCCGCCCTCACGAAAATCAGCACTCCCTTCAAGCACCCATCCTCTATAATTAACAGCACCGTCTACACTCAGACGTAGAGGTTGACGTCCTGCTTGTTCTGCCGACCAAACTAAATCTTGCCCGCCACGCAGATTAACGTAACCGCTTAAAGTGCTAGGATGAATTGCATTTTCGATTCCTGGTGGTAATTTTTCTTGTCGTAAACTTTGGATGTTTGTGCGTCTTTGTGCTGGAGAAACTTGGATATGTAGTTGCAATTGACGTTGATCGAAATTGGCTGTTAAACCAATTTGCCGTAATGCTTCAAGTGATAAATGCCCTGCCCTATCTACAGCCGCTAATAACTTTTCTTGAATATCTGAACGCACAATTTTGGCAGTTTTTTCAAGAAATTGTTTTGCTTGCCACTGAACTTGCGATTCAGTGGACAAAAGTAAAATCTTTATTTGTCCCTGTGCTTGCTCATTAATGAAAAAAGGAACAACAACTTGTTGAATAGAGTTTTGATGTTGCGGACGACCAAAAATACTTTCAAATAGTGCTTGATCTTCTGCCGAGTTTGGCAATTGAGTTACATTTTCCTGAGAATTTAACTGTTGACCTTGAGCGATTGCTGGCAGAAACGATAATAAAACAACACTGCTTAAGCAAATAATTTTATTTTTCTCAATGATTTTTACCCAATTTAATAAATATAATTTGGATATACTGCTGCTTGTTTAATTGCGGGAAAAATCCAACGTTGCAGTGACAGCACCTGTAGGTAGTTCAGGTGGATGAGGAATAATAAAACGCCGTTTGTTACCAGGAAGGATCACAGCGTTGTTCATTGCTGCAAGTTGTTCGCCTTTGAGATTAACCATCAATTTTTGACCCGCAGCACTCAACTGTAACTGCAGATTTTTTAACACTGCATGAGCTGTGCCTTGATTGTGTAAAGTAATTGCTAGTTGCTTTTCGTCATTTTTTCCCTGAAGTGGTTCAACAGTTTCTAAAACTACATTTTGTTTGACATTTGTGGGTCTAATGTATATGGAACCCAAATAACGCATTAATAATTTAACTGCACCAACAGGTTGAGATTGATTATCTTGCGGTTTTCCTAAATTAATTGGTAATTGTTCGGCAACAAGACGGTATGCGAGTTCTTTGCTTGGTTTCGGCTCACCTAACCATGTAACTCTAACAGTTTGCGATTCACCAGGATTTAATAAAATTTGTGGTGGATAAATTAGAAAGTCATCTTCTGCTTGTTTATGGCTTTCTTGACCGGCAATATCGATTTGCCGCTCAACAATAGAAACTTCTACTGCTAACTTCTCTTGTGTATCATTAATAACTTGATAAGATTGAGTTGCTTCAGAACCAGTAGGCGAGAATATTCGCGAAATTGGTAGTAATTGAAAAGACAAAGCTGGTTGGACATCAGATAATAGAATGAATGAAAAAAATAGAAAAATGAGTTTTAATGTGTTTTTCATAAGCTGAGTTAATTAACGAAAGATACTTTTTTGTTTACGATAGTTTTGAAAAAATATTTAATAAAAATAGGACAAACTTAAGTAGATTGCCCTATTCCAGTATCTAACTTAGGAATTGTCAGCAATGGTGACATTGATATTGCCACTGTATGCACCTGGGTCTTGATATTCTGCTGTTGTGTATGTAATGTACAAGTCAGCCGCTCCTATTCCAGCACTATTAGTCGTATGAGTGGTATTACCACTAGCAAAATCAGTGGAGCCAGGACTGGCTGTACCGTCAGCAAGTAATTTGACTTGGAAATCAATTGGAGTTTGTCCGCCAGTTTTCGTTAATGTTCCACTTGTAGCGGTAATAGTTACACCTTCAGCGTCATTTGTTTCAAATGCAATATCGGCAACCTGAACTACCTTAGTGTCTGCACTAGTTGGTAACTCCAAAGCACTAGCCGCTGCTGTCGCTGTTGTTGTCATTTCGAGGATTGATGGTACATTACCACTCAAGTTGACGGTATCCGCAAACGCAGCAGAAGAAAAAGCTGTAACAGTACTAAAAAATAATCCGGAGACAATAATTGTACGATGTAAAGTAGACTTCATAGTGAGTTCCTTAGTAAATTGTTGAAATGGCTTCAATTGATTTCAAGAACATAATTAAGTTGCTCTTTATTATTTGCCAAAGTTTCTTTGTAAACTTCTTAATTACCTTTATAAGGAAAAAGTTAAGCTAACACCTGCTGATTTCTACTGATTTTTTGTTGGCAATAAAATATTTACTTTTTCCGTGCATATACTGGTAATACAAACACAATAATTTTATTTAAAAAAATTAACAGTGAGAATTTTGTTGAGAAATGTAATAGCTACTATAGATTTTTTCTATGTTGATAAGAGAATCAACTAGATAAATGATTTGTGACTTGAGCATCAAACAATAAAAGTTACTGCTCAAGAATTTGTAGTTGAAGGGTTATAAGAAAAATACGATCGCTTTTCAGTAAAACTAAGACGTTATTTTTACCTTTGTCACTGAAATAGAGCAAACATTTTTAATTATCTAAAACTCCTATGATTCTTGCTGATAGTAAAGATTGCTTTGCAATCTTTACTACCTATATCAGTATTAATACCAGTATTGGGTAAAGATTCATACTTTTAATCAGTTACATGATTGGCGGAATTTATAGAATTCGTATAAGTATTAATAGCTATCCCGTCTGCAGAGTAGATTTGCTAATAATCGTCTTGGGAATACAATCTAAAATAATAAAATTACTGACTCATAACAATTTGTAAGCGTTACCCTGTAGAAACATAGCCTTATTTAGTTACCAGTATTAGCTTTTAGCTTTAAGGATAAAAATTCTAGATGTTGCAGTTCTACTTTGATACAGATAACAACCGCCACAGACCTTTTGAATTACCAGGGGCAAAACCCCACTACAACCCAGATCGTCCTGGACAAGTAGAGCATATTTTCTTAAATCTGAATTTAGATATTCCTAATAAAAGTTATCAAGGAAGTTGTATTATTCAACTTAAACCGATCCGTAATGGTATTGAAAGGTTAACGTTAGATGCAGTAGATCTGAATATACAATCAGTACACGTTGACGAAACACCACAAGCTTTTGAATATGATGGTTCGCAGTTGCAGATCCAACTTGCCTCACCAACAGTAGCAAGTCAGGTCATTAAGATTGCGATCGCCTATGCTGCAGAACAACCCCAACGCGGTATTTACTTTATTACTTCTGAGCAACATTATCCCAATAAACCAACACAAGTTTGGACACAGGGAGAAGATGAAGACTCGCGCTTCTGGTTTCCTTGCTTCGACTACCCAGGACAACTATCAACCTCCGAAATTCGCGTCCGCGTTCCTAAACCTTACACCGCCATTTCCAACGGAACATTAATTGACACCGCAGAAGACGGTGATACTAAAATTTACCACTGGCTACAAGAGCAAGTCCATCCTACTTATTTAATGACGCTTGCGGTAGGAGACTTTGCCGAAATTCAAGATGAATGGAACGGTAAACCGGTCACGTATTACGTGGAAAAAGGGCGTGAAGCAGACGCACGGCGCAGCATGGGGAAAACTCCACGCATGATTGAATTTTTTAGTGAGAAGTATGGCTATCCGTATCCGTATCCAAAATATGCCCAAGTCTGCGTTGATGACTTTATTTTCGGAGGAATGGAAAATACTTCCACAACTTTACTTACAGATCGCTGTTTACTTGATGAACGCGCTGCACTTGATAACCGTAACACCGAAAGCTTAGTCGCCCACGAACTTGCTCACCAATGGTTTGGCGATCTTGTCGTCATTAAGCACTGGTCTCATGCTTGGATTAAAGAAGGTATGGCTTCTTACTCGGAAGTAATGTGGACAGAACACGAGTATGGCGCACAAGAAGCAGCTTATTACCGCTTACTCGAAGCACGAAGTTACTTAGCCGAAGATAGTAGTCGTTATCGTCGCCCAATTGTCACGCACGTTTACCGCGAAGCGATTGAATTATACGATCGCCACCTCTACGAAAAAGGTTCGTGTGTCTATCATATGATTCGCGCCGAGTTGGGAGAAGAATTATTTTGGCAAGCAATTCATATGTTTGTTGGGGATAATGCCCACAAAACGGTGGAAACTATTGACTTATTACGGGCGATTGAAAAAGCATCTGGCAGAAATTTACTATTTCTATTCGATCAATACGTTTATCGTGGCGGACATCCTGATTTTAAAGTTGCTTACACTTGGGATGGAGACAGTAAATTAGCCAAAGTGACAGTTACGCAAACTCAAGCGAAAGAAGGTTCAAACGATATTAGCAACGATTTATTTGATTTGAAAATTGCGATCGCATTTGGCTATCTCAACAACGAATCTCCTTCTGAACTAAAAATATTTACAGTACGGGTGCATGAAAAAGAGCAAAGTTTCTACTTCCCGCTAGCACAAAAGCCGGAGTTTGTGAGTTTTGATGTCGGGAATAACTACTTAAAAACAGTCACGTTAGAGTATCCACTCCCAGAGTTGAAAGCACAGCTAGAATGCGATCCTGACCCGATTTCGCGAATTTATGCAGCAGAAGCTTTGGCAAAAAAAGGTGGATTAGAAGCCGTCAAAGCACTTTCACAAGCTTTGAAACAAGACTCCTTCTGGGGAGTTCGTGCTGAAGTTGCTAAACAACTCGCCCAAGTTAAACTCGATCAAGCCTTTGCAGGTTTAGTCACAGGATTAGAGGACGATCATCCCCTGGTTCGTCGTGCAGTGGTAGAAGCCTTTGCTGATATTAAAACACGCGAAAGTTATAGAGCAATCAAACCACTCGTAGAAAACGGCGATCCTAGCTACTACGTTGAAGCATCTGCGATTAAGGCAATCGGTGCGATCGCAGGTGGAACAGTCGATGGAAAGCCGAAAGAAGAAAAGGTAGTGAAACTGCTCAAATCGATTTTAGAACAAAGATCAGGGTGGAACGAAGTTGTGCGTGCAGGTGCGATCGCGGGTCTAAGTCAAATGAAAACTTCTGATGCCGCACTCGACCTCATCTTGGAATATACCAAACTAGGCATACCTCAAGCACTACGACTCAGCGCAATTCACGCCCTCGGTACAATTTCCACAGGGCTAAATGCAGTCAATCTCGAACGAGTTTTGCAACAACTTGAGGAACTCTCTCGCGAATCATTTTTCTTAACTCAAGTCGCCGTTGTTAGTGCTCTAGGACAAATGGAAACTCCTAAAGCAATTGGCATTCTACAATCTTTAGCAAATCAGACTCCTGACGGGCGGGTGCGGCGCATGGCTGAAGAAGCTGTATCGCGAGTGCAAAGTACAGTTGGTACAGATCAAGGTGTGAAACAATTGCGTGAAGAACTTGATGTACTGAAACAACAAAACCAAGAACTCAGAAGTCGCTTAGAAAGTTTGGAGGCAAAATCTTCGCAATAGTAAGCGATCGCTTTCAAAGGGCTAGAAGTTTTAACAGAAAAGACTAAGAGCAGAAGAACTCTGTCTACTAACGAGTTCTGCTGCTTAGGTTATCGGTGGGGATGTATTTGAAAGATTATCGGTAGGGGATTATAACAACTTGTAAGCTAAGTTGTGTTGGTAATTTTTATAAGCGTTCTAGCTAGGTTGCAATATGCTTATTCCAAAACATATCGGCTTCATTATACAGGCATTGCCCATATTGTTGAGATCCTCGATATCTGCCATGATTTTGGTATTAACAATGTCTCAGCGTATGTTTGGTCAACTGAGAATTGGGGAAGACCAACAGATGAAGTTCGGGCGTTAATGATCGGCATTGAGAAACTTGATCCTCGCTTAGCTGATGAACTAGACAGCCGACAAGTGCGGATTTTACATAGTGGCAGCCGTGAAGGAGTTTCTGAATCTGTACTCAATGTGATCGATGATGCCGTGAATCTAACGAAAACGCATAATCATAGAATCCTCAACCTTGCATTCAACTATGGTGGACGCGCCGAGATTGTTGAGGGAGTTCGCAAAGTGGTAACTCAACAGCCTCAACCAGAAGAAATTACAGAGACGACCTTTGCTAGATGTTTATACACAGCTGAACTTCCCGATCTAGATTTAGTAATTCGTGCTGGTGGAGAGCAACGACTGAGTAATTATTTTTTATGGCAAAGTGCGTATGCACAACTCTACTTCACTGAGGCTTTCTGGTCTACACTCTCGCAGCAAGATATTAAGGGTGCAATTGATTATTACAACGAAAGATTAAGCCGTTGAGTGCGATCGCCGCTCAACAGTGCCGTTAGCCCTCTGTGTTGTTAGTGAGAACACTGCCCAGCGCCAGGTGTTTGCAGAACATTACTAACTCTAGACACTCTTAGCCTGTTGTGGTAAAGAAAACCAGTCAATGCAGTGAACAGTTGCAGTTCGTTGTTAATTTGTTATGAACTTCTGCTGCCGTTGATTTAGGTCACTAGCTGGCTCTTACTCCTGGCTGAAATGTTGAAGACTCACTTATCTAGTCAGCCTTTTATCCTAATAAACTATAAGTAAAGTAACTCTATCCACACGCTTCACTCCATGCCTGTCGAAACTCTCTCGCGCTACGTTACTAGTAACTCTGATATTTTAAGCGGAGAGCCAGTTATTCTAGGCACTCGCACATCTGTTCGTGCCATCGTTGGTTTGTGGCATCTAGGTATTATGCCAGAGGAAATTTTGAGCCATTTGCCTCATTTAACGCTAGCGCAAGTGTTTGATGCTTTGAGCTTCTATCTCGATCATCAGGCAGAGATTAATGAGTACATTGAGCAAAACCAAGTTCCTAATGAGCTAGTGCATCCATCGACGATCGCAATTTACAAATCTAGCTCCCATACTTCTCCGATCAAATGATGACCAAAGCTGTCGTGTTCTTCTTCATGAACTAAGCGAAAACCAACAACTTCATAAATATGTCGAGCAGCCAGCAATATATTGTTTGTCCACAGCGTGACCTTACTGTAACCAGCTTGTCGAGCAAACCGCACGCATTCGTTTACTAGTCGAGTCCCAATACCTAATCCGCGTACCTTTGGCTCAACGAACAATAAACGCAATTTTGCAACTTCATCTGATTGTGTCACAAGACAGACTGAACCAACAATTTCATCATCTCTTTCGGCAATCCAGCACCGCTCTCGTTTCGAGTCATAGTTCTGAACAAATTCGGCGACAATACTGGCAACGAGTGCCTCAAATTGCTCATTCCAACCGTATTCCTCAGCATACAGCACGCCATGACGGTGGACAATCCAACCCAAATCGCCAGGTTGGTGAAGACGGAGAATATAAGGAACCTTCTGTTCTAAGCGAGTACCAAGCAACTCCTCAATGACTTGCATTGCCTTGATTAAGCGGCTCTGCTCTGCCGTAGATAGCTTGTCAAGGATCGCTCCAATCTCGTCATGAGAACAAGCATTGAGCATGGTAAATGAGTTTTGTCCTTGCTCCGTCAAGCATAAAATAGTTTGCCGCCCATCAGTTTCAGAAGGCTGTTTGTCAATTAGTCCACGTTTTTTAAACTCGCGCAAAATGCGACTTAAGTAGCCTGCGTCTAAATCTAATTTGTTGGCAATCTGGGTTGCTGTAAGTTTTTCATAGTGTGCGAGTTCGTAGATGATCCGTGCTTCAGTTAATGAAAAGGAACTTTTCAATATTCCCTCGTGCAGCACCCCAATTTGCTGAGTATAGAACCGATTAAAGCGACGCACAGCTTCTATCTGTTCTGTATATTTGGCGGAGTTCGTCTTCGTCATTAGTGTCACTCCTTGCCACGAAGGACTATATATTTGACACTGTTAACTATATATTTGCTTTTGTCAAATTTGTTGGGCAAATGTTGAACAGCTCAGCAAAAAGAAAGCTGGTTGATTTTGCCTAGCTTATCTGTATCTGATGAGTTGTGCCTTTGTTAGGGTCGCATCATAGCCAGTAGTCGTTTGTCACTCGCCTTATGCTTCTATCTACAAGGCTCTTCCACAAGAGAGAAATTTGTAATTTTTCTTATTATTTGTTTGTAGTTTTATATACTATAGTTAAGAAAAAGATAAAGTTTAATGGTCAGTCTCAAAGTTAAATGACTGGCGGGCTTACCGGAAATCCTTATCTACAAATTGATGGATCTAAGAAGATAATAATTAGGTCGTGTTAGCAACTACCGTAACTAGTGTTACCAAAAGTTGCAATCATCAATAATTCCAGTAGGAGAGGCAAAAAAAGGCGTGGGTCAGTATCAAGCTCAAAATAACCGCCGCTACGATCCAGAAGCGATCGCACGTTACTATCGTTACCGCCCTTGGTTAGTATTTTGGCGGGCTTGTACTATCATCTGGTATTTTGTAGGATTTATCCTTAGTCTTTATTGGGATAAGTGGCAAAACAGAGAAGAACAAAACAAGTTTAAACGAGCAACACAGTTACGACAAATTCTGACTCACCTAGGACCTACATTTATTAAAGTTGGTCAAGCACTCTCAACAAGACCAGATCTGATTCGCAAAGATTTTCTCGAAGAACTAGTTAAACTGCAAGATCAGCTACCGCCATTTGATAATGCGATCGCTTTTCGCACCATTGAAACTGAATTAAATCGCTCAGTCCAAGACGTATACAGTGAAATTTCACCACATCCTGTTGCAGCAGCGAGTCTTGGTCAAGTGTATCGCGCGCGGTTGCACAGTGGAGAAGAAGTCGCAGTCAAAGTACAACGTCCCAACTTACGCCCTGTTCTGACGCTAGATCTCTACTTAATGCGATGGACGGCTGGTTGGATATCTTCTTGGCTACCGCTAAATCTCGGTCACGATCTCAAAATGATTGTAGACGAGTTCGGCACGAAGTTATTTGAAGAAATTGACTATCTCAACGAAGCACGTAACGCTGAAAAATTTGCTACTAATTTCCGTAACGATCTCCGAGTTAAAGTACCAGCCATCTACTGGCGGTTTACTGCTACTCGTGTCTTAACACTTGAATGGATTCATGGCTTCAAACTAACAGATACCCAAAGTATCCGCGAAGCAGGTTTGGATACAGACACATTAATCGAAATCGGTGTCACTGCGGGTTTACAGCAACTATTAGAACACGGTTTCTTTCATGCTGATCCGCACCCAGGAAACTTGTTTGCAATGCCTGATGGTCGCATGGCATACATCGACTTTGGTATGATGGATCAGCTTAACGAGCTGACAAAAGAAACTTTAGTCGATGCGATCGTGCATCTCGTTAATAAAGACTATACCGAGTTAGCTGCTGATTTTGTCAAACTGGGATTTTTAACTCCAGATACGAATATTTGTCCTATTGTCCCAGCGTTAGAAGCAGTACTTGGCGAAGCAATCGGTCAAAGTGTAGGAGACTTCAACTTCAAATCGGTCACTGATTCATTTTCGGAGTTGATGTATGATTATCCCTTCCGCGTTCCAGCACAATTTGCCTTAATTATTCGTTCTTTGGTGACACAAGAAGGTATTGCGCTAAGTTTAAATCCGAATTTCAAGATCGTTGAAGTATCCTATCCTTACGTCGCACGGCGTCTACTGACAGGAGAAACACCCCAGCTAAGACGACGGTTACTTAACGTATTGTTCAAAAATGGTAAGTTTCAGTGGGAACGCTTAGAAAATTTAATTGCGATCGCCCAAGCTGACAAAAGATTTGATTTATTACCAACCGCACAATTGGGTATACAATACCTTTTATCAGAGGAAGGCAAGTTTCTGCGGCAGCAATTTTTGTTAGCTTTGACTGAAGATGACCGTTTGCATACAGCAGAAGTTCAGCGGATTTGGAATTTAGTCAAAGGTGAGTTGCAGCCAAATCGTATCTTAAATGTTGCGTTAGATGCAATAACAGAGATCTCAAAAGAAAGGACAGCAGCAATCTTACCTGTAGTCAATGCTTTCGCAGTTTTTCCTAAGCAAAAATAAACTCGGAGTTTTTCATGTACTATTTGCCAGAGCCACCATACTTCCTGATGATTGCAGGTTTATTTGTTTCACTAACCTCTGGTGCTGCTTTTGGTGCGACTTTGCAGCAAATTGTGCAAAACTGGTCAAGCGATCGCATTAGCAGTATGAGTTCGCAGTTGCCTACACTGTCGCTAGTCATCCCCTTTACAGGAATTACCATTGGTGTTTACCTATTTCTCTCTGCAGGTTTAGAAGTCTTTGGTTTTCCTGGTTTAATGGCTTACCTAGTTGCGCTGCCGCTGACTTTGTTTCTCGGTATACTAATTTGGCGGCAACTTGGTAGTATGTTGACTCTAGCCGAAAAAGAAGGCTTTGCCGCGATTGATATTGATCGTTGGGGTTAAACAATTAACGCCATGAGTTTTATGCCTCATTCACCAACCACGTTCCAATGAGTTGTCCCATGCCAATAGGTTGCTCTACAAAACCAAGTTTCGCATAAAGTTGGGGAACATCATCTGTAAACAAATAGACGTGTTGCCCCTTCAATCGACTCAGTAGATTCTGCATCATTGCTGTTGCAATACCTAGGCGACGATATGCGCTAAGTGTCCAAACATCAACAATATAAGCATTGCAAACACCATCAGATAAGACGCGGGCAGTGCCAACAATACGATGGTTAGCGTAAGCAACACAGGCAGCGTAGCTATTTTCAAACGAGGTTTTAAGCTGTTCTGGAGTGCGCCCATTGTCAAAGGCATCTTGGCATAGTGTGATTTTCATCTCTCTCCAATCAACACTATCTAAATTAGTTTTGTAGATGATTTCTGGCATTTTTAGAATAATACTTTGAACAAAGTGGCATAACCACTCTTCAACTCACTCCTTGACGCTAGTTGCTACTACAAAGAAATACACCTTTACACTGCACTAGCTTCTCCTATTCTCTAACCTTTGAACTTCTCTTTCACTAGCAAAAGCGCGACTTGTCACCAATCCGTCTATCAATTTAAATGTTGACTCAACTCTTGACGCAGGCGATAAAGAATCGTATTTGGTTCTACCTGTTCTAGTATTTCTTGAATAACAGTACTAGTTCCGAGTTGTCCCCAAGTGCAGCCGCGTTCTAAATAAACTTGGGCAGCTTGTCCGACAATATAAGAACCGTAACCCGCAATACTACCTTGGGCGATCGCCGCACCAAAATAAGCAGTTAAGTTACCAGGGTTCTCACTGCTAGCAACAGCAGCAGTACTTTTACCTAAACCCAGAAATAAACCACTGCCAAGTTCAGCTAAGAGTAAACCTCCAGAACTTAGCAAAATAGTGCGTAATAGCTTTGCGGCTTCATAGCCTGTCATCGGTAAACCATAAACCTTTGCCAGAGAACGAATGAGTGCCAAGTCAGCAACAACACCACCGAGTAAATCTAAAAATGCCACAGGATTAAGTGCAACTGCTAATGCTTTGTATCTGGTAAATTGCCAAATTAAATCTTCAGCTTCCTTCTGACGCAATTCTACAGACTTATGGGCAATTTCCGCCGTTGCTTGGCGGGCTTGGATCAAAGCATTTAACGCTAAAAGCGATCGCCCTTCGCGATTGAGAATTCTTAAGATTGCTTGCTGAAGTTCAGTGATTTGTGGTGAGTGCGTTTCTAATTCATCTGTTACCTTGCCATCAGCCCACTCTACACGGACTTCCATCGGTGATGGTTCTGCGGCTACCATGACAATTTCATCAGGAGATATAACTTCGCGTCCCTGTGTTGCCAATTGCTGCAAATTTTTGTAGATTGCTTCGCGATCAGTGTCAGGATACAAATCAATTTTGTTGAATACTAAAATCAAAGGTTTTTGCGTTCGCCGCAACTCACATAATGCTTGATATTCAGTCCGCGTGATATCACCTGCAACAACAAACAAAATCAAATCAGCTTGGCGTGCGACATCCCGCGCCATTTGCGCGCGTATTTGTCCTTCTATTTCATCTAATCCTGGCGTATCAATCAACTCAATTTGAACTTTACCTTTTTCACTCGGAGTCCACCGTACTGAACGCGGATATTGAGTGACACCATGCAATGGTCCTGTTTGGAGAACTTTTTCTCCTATTAATGCATTTAAAACTGCCGACTTACCACGACTGACTAAACCAAACGCCGCAATCCGAATCACATTGGAATCTATTTTACTTAGTGCCGAATTTAACACCTCAATTTCTGGTTTAACTAATCCTGAAAGTTCCCAACTTGCAGGCGATCGCCCTCCCGACTTACGCAGATGTGAATACCACGATAGCGCTTGTCGTAAGCTTGCCTTGGCACGGTTTAAATGAGACTCTTGTTGACTAGTACGCACTATGTAATTAATGACTCAAAATCAGAACGACAGCTACAAATCCATTCTGAACTAGAATTTCACACTTTAGCTTCTTCTATCGTAAGTGATGTTTTGACGATCATCATGCTATTGGTAAGTCCACGAAGGTGGACTTAGTTTGTCTAGCTGCGAATTCATTCGCTAAGCTAAGATTCAGCAAGTTGCGATTGAGATTGTTTTGGTAACAAACGTTCTACACCCTGCTTAACAAAGCCTTGTAGAAAAGTCACCTGCTGTTGCTGAAATACCTTTTGTAAGGTTTGGCTTAACTTCTCTAAATTTAGTCCTTTAGAATCAATTGCAACTTCCTGTAATTGGAAATACTCAACCAAACTTAAACCTGCTAAACGTGTCAGATACGCCGCACTCACGCCTTGTACAGCCCCTCCTGCAACAAAAGTTATAGCATTACTTTTGAGCACTGTGCTTACAGCTTTTGTTGAAAGTTCGACTAAACCCAGCTTTACCATCAAACTTCCCATAGTTCCAGCGACAGTTTGGGCTTGTTGAAGAGAGAATTTCTGTTGATAGATTGCACCTAATTCGGTTACTAACTGGGCATTAATTGCCGCAGTTGCCAGTAAATCAAGTGCAGGAACTGGATTTGCAAAAGCAGCAGCAGCAGCAATCCACTGATATTGTTCGATAACAGGGATAGCGCGATCGCGTCTAACGTTATTGAGTAATGTTTTTGCTTTGACTTTTATCGTTAAAGCTTGGCGTTGTGTTGTTGCCCAAATCAGTTGTTGTCTTTCTTGGGTTGCAATAGTTGCTAAGCGATCGCCCAGTTGTTCAATGACAGGTTGAGGTTGTTCTAGCCATTCTTGAATTGCACCATCCGCTGCATGTTGGCGTACCTTCCTTTGATTAGGAAATGCCGCAATCGCCACGATATCTTCTGCTTTTAGCAGTGTTTGCATCCGCTGTTGTAATGCGTATAACACAACGGTGCGTTCTTCAGCTAAATGTTGGTCTTGTTTATTAGATACAAGCAAAGTACGTTGCCGATTCGTTGCGATTAACTGCTGCAACGTCTGAAATTCAGTTTCTGTTAAATCGCCGTTAGTTACAAATAATACTAAATCTGCGGTATTTGCTTGTGCGAGTGCAGCGGTTTCAGCTTGGCGATCGCTATCGACAATTGTAAATAAAGCAGGTGTTTCATTAAAACTTAGCTTCTGCCCAAGAACGCAATCAGACAACACTTGAATTAAAGTTGATTTACCGACTGATTTGCCACCAGTCACAACTACTCGTAATTCTTGTCGTTCAAGCTCGTTATTGAGTTCGGCTAGTTCTTGACGCAGTTGAATCGGATCGCTTTCAGTTTCGACAGTCAACTGTTCAATTACACTTACTACTTGTGCGATCGCTTTTTCTACGGTTTCTCGCGTAACAGGTAAGTTATCTAGACTTTGTTTTTTTGGAGTTCTTTGCTGCCATAGCCACAAAGTTCCACCCACTGCGATCGCTCCTAAAATGCCGTACTCACCTAGCACAATAGAGTGATGCCAACTTTGCAATACCCACAAAGAGAAGGATAAACCTACACCACCCATTAAAATCGGTCGCCGCAACTGAACAGCCATGATTAAATGCAGATACTTGGATGCTTTCTATTCCAGCATAGAACAATTTTGTGAAAGCGATTAGCACTAGGAGGACTGATGATTGATCTACACGACAAAGTTATTTTAGTTACAGGGGGATCGCGAGGAATTGGTGCAGCAACAGTGTTGACACTTGCTTCTTCTGGAGCTTATGTGATCCTACACTACAGCCGCGCGCAAGCATCTGCCCAAGCTATCGCTCAAGAAATCGGTGGCGATCGCTGTTATGTAGTACAAGCCGATTTAGCTATTACAAATGCGAGTCGTAAATTATGGCAAGAAGCGATCGCATGGCGAGGACAAATTGACGTCTTAGTCAATAATGCAGGTATTATCCAGTCAGCCGGCATTGATGATGAGATGTGGGGCACTATATGGCAGACAACTTTACAAGTTAATTTGATTGCGGTTGCTGATTTATGCCGCGAGGCTATTGGGCATTTTCGCGATCGCGCTGGTGGAATTATCATTAATGTTGCGAGTCGCGCTGCTTTTCGCGGTGATGCCCCAGACTATATGCACTATGCTGCCTCAAAAGGAGGTGTCATTGCTTTAACGCGTAGTATTGCGCGGGGGTTTGCTGCTGATAATATTCTTGCTTTTGCTGTGGCACCTGGTTTCGTTGAAACTGAGATGGCAGACGAATTTATTCAAGCATACGGTGAAGCATTTGTAACTCGTGATATTCCTTTGGGTAAAATTGCTCCACCTCAAGATGTTGCTAATGTTATTGCCTTTTTAGCCTCTGGGCTAGCTCCGCACGCTACAGGAACAACAATTGATATTAATGGCGCCTCTTATGTCCGCTAGATATTCATAAAAAAAACTTCGCAATCACTATAGACTACGAAGTTTTTCATTTGGTGGCGGGAAGTGGATTTGAACCACTGACCTTCGGGTTATGAGCCCGACGAGCTACCAGGCTGCTCTATCCCGCGTCAACTTATCTAATATAACCCGTTATCAAAATTTTAGCAACTACAACATGGATAATTCTCCAACGACTTCTAGGCGCTTGTATTTTCCTAGTGTCATAAATGATTCTGCCAAAGTTTCTGCAACACTAGGGTTAATCCAACCCATTTGCTGAAGTAGGTAAATGGCAACAGCATATTTAGCCCGCTTTGCCCCATCCATCACTTTAATTGCCAATCCCATACCCTCGCCAATACGACCAATACATTGAATACCTTCTGCACCAGCCTTACTTACTAACTCTCCTTGAGTTAAGCGCATGAGTTCTGTATCAAATTCACCTTCTCCGGCAACCAGCTTGGGGTGATGCGTCATAGCCCGCACAATTCTTTCCATATCAAGGTTATTACCAGAAGCAAGCTGTGCATACAATGACGCAATTTGCCCCATTTGCATCAAATAAGTCGGAGCGCCACAATCATCATGGGCACTGATAAATTCATCAGCTGGCATCCGCAGTAATTCGGCAATTTTACCAAAAATCAGTTGCTGCACAGGATGAGTGCGCTGTAAGTAATTATTGAGTGACCAACGCCGTTGCTGACAAACAGCAAGCATACCAGCGTGTTTTCCTGAACAGTTGTACTGCAATGAACTGTGTTTACCTTCAGGGATAGGGCACTGTAAAACTGAAGGATCAATATCTGCACGCCAGAGAATATTAAATACTTGACGTACTTGTTCTATTGTCCCTTTATGTGAACTACAGATAATTGCTAAATCTCGATCCGTTAGGTTGTAGCGTTCAAGTGTCCCTGTTGTAGTGACACCTAATGCTTGAAATGGCTTGAGTGCAGAACGGATAAATGTCGCAGTCTCTGCATTTCCAGCAACAGACAAAACTCGTCCTCGATCGTCACATACGACAGCCTGGACTAAATGTCTTGATTCGATAATACCTTCGCGCAGTAACCTCACTTCGAGTTCTGCGGCTTGAGTTCGTTTTCCCCTTGTCATGGGTAAACTCTATCATTTAGCGGGACGTAAAAGTAGATCTCAAACTGATGAATCGAGAAAATTACAAAAAATACCAAAACAACTCACCCAACAATAGAATTAGTGCTATGACTCCTAGCGTCTGCTGTAAACGGTGAATAATTGGTTTAACTTGATAACTCACAATCAAACGATCGCGCGTCAGGATTTCTTGTGGCTTTGTCCACGTTTGTCCGTCATACCAACCAGACTCTTCGTAAAAAATCGTTGGACTTGTCAGGCGATCGCATACGTAAGACCAGCCTAAATACCAACGCACAACAGTAAAAATGACGCCAATAGTTGCTAACCCTGCTCCACAAAGCATAAATTGTACAATATACTTCTGGGGAGAAAAACTTGCGGCGGCGACTGGTCCTGCAATGACCCAAGATAATGCCCATACCCAAGCTAACTTGGTGAGATACTTGCGCCATTCTGAACTACAAGTACTAAAAAAGTTTGATGCTTTTAGCGCCTCATATTCGTTGAGTGGCTGTTGTTCAGCAGGGACAGGACAATCAGAAACTGAAAAATCCATCATGGTGCTAAGCCCCATCAGCAGTGGAAAACTCGATTTGTTCCGCATGACCCCAAAAAGCTTCTAAATTGTAAAATTCACGCTCTTTAGCCATCATGATATGAACTATGACATCACCATAGTCTTGTAACACCCAACTTGCATCTGCTTTTCCCTCAGTGCGTATTGGTTGACGTTGCCACTCTTGTTCCACTTTGTCTGCAATTGCAGAAGCGATCGCGCGGACTTGAACGTGTGAGTATCCAGTGGCGATGACAAAATAGTCTGCCATATATGATACGTCTGTAACCCGCAGCACGACAATGTCTCCTGCTTTACGCTCTGAAGCTGCTTGAGCAGCAGTAAGGGCTAATCCTTTACCACTATTATCTACCTCGGCTTGTCCTGATTTAACTGCACTCGATGCTCTGGATACAGACTGTGATTGTGAATTTATTGGCGAATATTCAGTCATTAAACCTCAGATAACTTGATAAAATTTATTAAACATTTTTAAAAATTATGCTGCAAAATCACGGCTGCGTTTTTTCTGCATACTAACAAAAAACAACAGCTCATGCAGTTTTATCAGCTACTCGCTGCGAATTTTTTACTTTTTGCAAAAACCAGTTACGCGTAGCAACTGTTCGAGGATGAATGAGACGATGCGTATCAACTAATAATTTCAATGAGTAGTCGCAAGTTAACCACACAGCTTGGTCAAGGTTGTGATAACTTGCTTTTCTTAATTCTGCTAACTCTGAAGTATCTCCGCGTTCTGGTTCTAAGCTGTCTGCCAAAAACACGATACAGCTAAGTGAACTCATGCCAGGTTGACCTAAAGTATGATTGGCGATCGCTTGTAAAACTTCTGCATCGTCTACACTAAAGGTATCTCTAGCAACCAGCGCCCCAACATCAGCGTGCAATAAGTGAGGATTAGCTGCACTAGTAGGATCGATTTCTAATCCTTCAGCTTGTGCCATGTCCAAAAGCTTTTGCGGTTTAAAGTACTTCGCGAGATCGTGCATTAACGCAGCTTTGGCGACTTTTTCTACGTCAATTCGATGACAATCTGCCAACTCAATTGCCATCTGTTCTACTCTAAGAATATGTTGGATACGGGATTGAGGAACGTTGTTTTCTAACCAAGCTAAAACGCGATCGCGTTCAACACTTTTCAACTCCGAATTCTGGTTGGAGGGTAGCACAATAGATTAAGAGATTACTTCAGAAATTCATAACTTTATTGTAACGAAGTGTTAGTAATGAATTAAGCGACTCATTAGAAGACCTCCTGCATGAATTGCAGATGTTCTCTGATCTTGCTTCGAGGCTAACGAGACAAAGTTGACGAGCAAAAGCTCAAGAGTCATTTTGTTTGTAAGTCCATCTCTGTGGCTTTTGTTGATCTAGCAGCAAATTTATTTGTTAGGCTCCTTCCCTCAATATTGTTTATTCATCTGAAAAATTTTATATTAAATGACAACTACTACACGCCTAATTGAGGTTTTCTCCGCAATCCAGGGAGAAGGACTTAATGTTGGTACGCGACAGATTTTTATTCGCTTTGCCTTATGTGACTTACGCTGTCGCTTTTGTGATAGTGCTCACACTTGGACTGTTCCATCCACATGCCATATTGAGCGATCGCCTGGATTACGCGACTTTGAACTTTATGATAATCCAGTTTCTCTAGATTTACTGTTGCAGTGGGTACAACAACTTGATGTACCTGGTTTACACGATAGTATCAGTCTTACTGGCGGTGAACCTTTGTTGCACAGTACCTTTTTGTTGAAGTTCCTTCCTCAGTTACAAAAATATACTGGATTACCTATTTATCTAGAAACAGGCGGACATCGTCCTCAGCAGTTAGCCGTGGTTTTACCACATCTTGACTCTGTAGGAATGGATTTGAAGTTACCCAGCGTTAGCGGTGAAAGTCACTGGCAAGAACATGCAGAATTCTTACAGCTTTGTTACCAAGCCAATGTAGAAATATTTGTTAAAGTGATTGTCTCTAGTGAAACTGATATTGCTGAACTCCACCAAGCTGCTGAATTAGTCGCAAATGTTAGCCCAGAAATTCCTTTATTTCTACAACCTGTAACACCTTTAAATAACATACAAAAATCTGACCAAGTCATTTTCGCCCCAACTCCAGCACAGGTTTTGACTTGGCAAGCTAAAATCAAGCAGATGCTCAAACATGTGCGTGTAGTTCCTCAAACGCACAAAATGCTCAATCAGCTATAAATGTTATTGACGCACAGGAGTTTTATTTATTCTCCATAGACGACTTCTTGAGAAGTTTTTGTTCGTGATTTAGCCTTATTCGCACTGCGTTTGAGGGCTTGTAGTCTAGATTCATATTTTGCCCTTTGGCGCTTACTTGGTGATTGTTCAATTAATGTTTTTAGTGCGCTACCAAGGCTTTTATAGGCATTAGGGAGAGTGTAGTTAAAGCGAGTAGCAAGGGCGATCGCCTTTTCATCAGCATCAATTGCTTCTTGTAGCTGCTTTTGCCCATTGTTTTTAACGTATAATCGGTAGCCAGACACGCCGCACAAGCCTAGAGCTAGCAGTAGTAGCAATCCATCTTGCACCCAAAGTTCACCAACAGCACCACCCAAACCAATTGCGAGGGCTGCCATTTCCCATCCATCTTTAGGAATGGTATCATTTTGAATTCGGGCAACTTCGTGCCAAAACAGCAAATTGCGCTGGTCAATTGCCAGTTGATCCCATTTCACCAGATCGATGAGAACTTCGACTTGATCTCTGCCGATTTCTTCTGTAGTAATTAAAGGTGGATTAACTTCGGTAGTTCCTTCTACACTTACCCAACTTTGCAATTCTGGTGGTAGTAAGTTTCTTAAGCGGCGCAGTTCGCTCATTTCTGCTTTGGCAGAGGTTGTTGCGTAGGATGTCATAAACTCAGTGTTATTGCAAATTACAAGTAAAGCTACTATCTTTCATATTGGAGTATACCGTGTCCTTTAATGGTAGCAATATAGTTATCAAGATTGCTGCACAACCAAATACTCCCATACCAGTGCAAGATATCAGTAGGAGTTATGGCAAAAGGCGAAACGCGATGGCAATGTCAATTGCACATTTAGGACCTACTGGAACTTATGCAGAACAAGCAGCATTAGCTTATAGAAATCAGCTCAATGATGAAGAACAAATAACATTATGTCCTTATCCTAGTATTGCTCAGACTTTAAAGGCTGTGGCGCGAGGAAAAGCAGATGTTGCTGTTGTTCCTGTCGAAAACTCGATTGAGGGAAGTGTCACAATTACACTAGATACACTTTGGCAGTTAGACCAATTGCAAATTCAACTAGCCTTAGTCTTGCCGATTACCCATGCTTTGCTTTCCCACGCACCAAACTTAGAAGCTGTTGCAACAGTGTACTCGCATCCACAAGCACTAGCACAGTGTCAAGGTTGGCTGGAGCAGTTTTTACCTAGTGTTGAGTTAATTCCCACAAATTCTACAACAGAAGCTCTCCAATATCTCGAACAAGAAAGTAGTTCAGGGGCAATATCTTCATTACGTGCAGCCCAAATCTACAATTTACCTATTCTTGCTCATGCAATTAATGACTATCCTGATAACTGTACGCGGTTTTGGGTAGTCGGTCAGCATTCAAATAATCAAGTCTGTTCTGTCGAACACACCCACACATCACTCGCTCTTAGTTTACCAGCTAACGTTCCTGGCGCTTTAGTCAAACCCTTGCAAATATTTGCTGAGCGTGGTATCAACTTAAGCCGCATTGAGTCGCGTCCCACTAAGCGATCGCTTGGTGAATACCTTTTTTTCCTCGATCTAGAAGCAGATGCCAATTCTCCTTTGGTTCAAGGAGCGATCGCAGAACTTGCTACTTATACAGAGATTCTCAAACTGTTAGGTAGCTACAACGTGGTAGAGACGAAAAGTTACTAATTGTTAATTCCTTTTGACACTATCCACTCAACACTCTTTCACTTTCATTAATTAAAAGTATCTTTGAGGACAGTACGCGCTGCTAGATGATTGCGAGTAGAAGTCAAAATCTCTGCTTCGCGTTCCAAACGAGCCACAGTATCTTGCATTTCGAGTAAGCTTTGTTGCTCTGCTGCAACACCATAAAGATTACTAGCTACCCAGTAAGAGAGTTCTGTAGGTAAGTCGGGGATGTCTTTTGGTACTTCAATACTCTGTTCAGTTAACTTTGCCGAAAGACGCACAACATCATGAAGTAGTTGTTCGACTTCCTTAGCCAAAGGCTTGAGATCCTTTTGTGGGGGGTTATCTTCAATCCATTCAACCAAACCCACTTTGTAAGGCTTTTCTCGAACGTATTCTAAAACACGAAAGCGCTGCTGTCCTAGAGTCAAAATATTCATGCGATCATCTGGTAGGCGCTGATACTGAATCACTTCAGCACAACAACCAACTGTCGCAGGTTGATTTTGGACTGGGTCCCACAGCAGGACGCCAAAGCGGCGATCGCTCTCTAGAATCGTGTTCATCATGATCCGGTAGCGAAATTCAAAGATATGTAGGGGTAGAGGTCTACCGGGGAAGAGAACCACTTCAGGTAGAGGAAACAGGGATAGTTCTCGAACCGCAATTTTGGAAGAGGATGCCATTTTCGCTCAGTAAAAACGGTAACTGCGCAATATAATACCTACTTTAGCCTATTTATTAAGGAAAATTACTAAATGATGAGGTAATAGAAAATCACTTAGCACTTAGCGGTTAGCATTTAGCTGCACTAATAGCTAATTGCCAATCGCTAATAGCCAATTATTTTTAGAGTTTAACTTCGATATCGACACCAGATGGCAAATCAAGTTTCATCAGAGCATCGATCGTTTTGGAAGAGGGCTGATAAATATCAATAATCCGGCGGTGAGTGCGTGTTTCGAAGTGTTCGCGTGAATCTTTATCAACGTGAGGAGAACGCAGCACGCAGTATATTTTCTTTTTAGTCGGTAAGGGAATAGGACCAATAGCTGTTGCGTTAGTTCGATTCGCCGTATCTACAATTTTTTCACATGAAGTGTCAAGTAAGCGGCGATCAAAAGCCTGCAAGCGAATCCGAATCTTTTGCTGTTGAAGAGTTGCCATTTCTTTAATTTTCCTGGTTCAGTTTTATAGTAATTGAGGGGTTAGAGGACGCACTTCGCGCAGACCTACGGTTCAAAGATCAGGGGTCAGGAGGAGAATTACTCGTAAAGAGTGCTGAGTTAAGAAATTCTAATGCCTCAAAACTTTAATAATGTCCTAACCATATTGACCATTGCTATATGAAGCACTTGTGACATTACAAAGAGCAGAAAAGCATATTACCGCATGAGCGTTGCCTTCCTGCTCTCGACATTTTCACAAAGGTGTTACTTCACAATTTTGGAAACAACACCTGCACCAATAGTCCGACCGCCTTCGCGAATCGCAAAGCGCATTCCTTGTTCAATGGCAATCGGGCTGATTAGTTCTACAGTCATTTTGACGCGATCGCCTGGCATGACCATTTCAGCTTCGCTACCATCATCAGAAGTGAAAGCTGTGATTGTACCAGTTACGTCAGTTGTCCGGACATAGAATTGAGGACGATAACCTGAGAAGAACGGCGTCTTCCGACCACCTTCTTTGTCTGTCAGTACATAAACTTCAGACTCAAATTGAGTATGTGGGGTGATACTACCAGGTTTAGCTAGTACCATTCCTCGCTCAATGTCCTCTTTCTTCAAACCCCGAAGTAGGACACCAACATTGTCTCCAGCCATACCTTCATCCAAGGTCTTCTGGAACATTTCTACACCAGTTACAGTGGTACTGCGAGTATTTCTGATACCTACTAGCTCCACAGTTTCACCTACCTTGACCTTGCCGCGCTCAATTCTACCTGTGGCTACAGTACCACGACCAGAAATTGAGAACACATCTTCTACTGCCATCAAGAAAGGCTTATCGACATCGCGCTCTGGTGTTGGGATGTATGCATCTACAGCATCCATCAATTCATAGATTTTATCAACCCACTCATTACTGCCTTTTTGGGTCGAAGGTGCACCTACCATTGCTTCGAGAGCTAGCAATGCGCTTCCAGAGACGATGGGAATATCATCACCAGGGAAGTCGTATGAACTAAGAAGTTCGCGGACTTCTAGTTCTACAAGCTCTAGTAGTTCTTCGTCATCTACCATGTCTTTCTTGTTTAAGAAGACAACGATGTTAGGAACCCCTACTTGCTTCGCTAACAAAATGTGTTCGCGAGTTTGCGGCATTGGACCATCTGCTGCAGATACAACGAGGATGGCTCCGTCCATTTGTGCTGCACCAGTAATCATGTTTTTCACATAGTCAGCATGTCCTGGGCAGTCTACGTGAGCATAGTGCCGCTTTGCTGTCTCATACTCCACATGAGCTGTGTTGATTGTGATACCACGAGCCTTTTCTTCTGGAGCGGCATCAATATCATCATACTTTCGAGCTTTCGCTTGACCCATAGCAGCCAGGGTCATAGTGATTGCTGCTGTCAGTGTGGTTTTGCCGTGGTCAACGTGACCAATCGTACCGATGTTAACGTGGGGTTTAGTTCTTTCAAACTTTGCGCGTGCCATGAATGATCGGTTCCTTTTTTAATTATGCGTTCCCTTTACTTTTAGCGATAATTGCTTCAGCCACGTTGCGAGGTACTTCCTCGTAGTTACTAAACTCCATCGTGAAGATACCCCGACCTTGGGTCTTCGAGCGGATATCTGTAGCATAGCCGAACATTTCTGCTAATGGGACTTTAGCAGTGACTTTAGCAATGCCTTGATCAGATCCCATGCCTTCGATTTGACCGCGACGAGAGTTAAGATCGCCCATCACATCCCCTAGGAAGTTTTCAGGTACTTCTACCTCTACTTTCATCATAGGTTCTAAGAGCACGGGTGAAGCTTTCATCACAGCTTCTTTCATCGCCATGGAACCAGCGATTTTAAACGCCATTTCCGAGGAGTCAACTTCGTGGTAAGAGCCATCTACCAAAGTTGCTTTGACATCAATGACTGGATATCCAGCCAAAATCCCTGATTCACAGGTTTCTTTCATCCCTTGTTCAACAGGGGAAATGTACTCTTTGGGTACTGAACCACCCACAATTTTGGAGACAAACTCAAAACCAGTGCCAGGTTCACCTGGAGCCAATTCAACAACAACGTGTCCGTATTGACCTTTACCACCACTTTGACGAATGAACTTGCCTTCTGCTTTGACAGGTTTGCGCACAGTTTCGCGATAAGCAACTTGCGGTGCACCTACATTAGCTTCTACCTTAAATTCTCGCAACATTCGATCGACAAGAATTTCGAGGTGTAGCTCTCCCATTCCGGAAATAACGGTTTGGTTTGTTTCAGGGTCAACACTCACGCGGAAGGTAGGATCTTCTTCAGACAAGGACTGCAGTGCTTTGGACAGCTTATCCATGTCTTGCTTTGTTTTTGGTTCCACTGCAACAGAGATTACAGGCTCTGGAATGTATAGTGACTCTAGTATAACTGGAGCATTGTCATCACAAAGCGTATCACCTGTAAAAGTATCCTTCAGTCCTAACGCTGCTCCTAAATCTCCTGCCCGCAATTCGTCTACGTCAGTTCTGTCATCTGCTTTCAATACCACAAGGCGCGATACCCGCTCTTTCTTGCCCTTGGTAGAGTTCATGACGTAGCTACCTTTTTTCAGGATTCCAGAGTACACGCGGATAAATGTCAGTCGCCCGTAGGGATCTGCCATAATTTTGAATGCCAAAGCTGAGAATGGTTCTTCATCACTAGCTCGGCGCTCAACTGTATCTCCTGAAGGTAGAGTACCTTGAATGGCGGGTACGTCAATCGGTGCTGGTAAGTAATCTACTACTGCGTCTAGCAGTAATTGGACACCTTTGTTCTTAAAAGCTGAACCACACAATAAGGGTACAATCGTTCCGGCTGTTGTTCCTTGACGTAAACCTTTACGAATTTCTGCCTCGGTTAGCTCCTCGCCTTCTAGATACTTTTCAATGAGTTCTTCGTCCGTTTCTGCAACTGCCTCGATTAACTTAGTGCGGTACTCTGCTGCTTGCTCTTGCATCTCTGCAGGAATGTCGGCTTCTTGAATATCTGTACCTTTATCGTTTGCATAAATAAAAGCACGCATCCGCACTAAGTCTACAATCCCACTTAGGGTGTCTTCACTGCCAATAGGGAGCTGTACTGGTACTGCATTGGCACGTAGGCGATCGCGTATTTGGTCGTAAACTCTATAGAAGTTTGCTCCTGTGCGATCCATCTTGTTGATGAAGGCAATTCTTGGTACTTTATACCGATCTGCTTGTCGCCATACTGTCTCTGATTGAGGCTGTACGCCACCGACTGAGCAGAATACAGCAATCACACCGTCGAGTACCCGCATCGAACGCTCAACTTCAATTGTGAAGTCTACGTGCCCAGGAGTATCAATGATATTGATTTGGTGATCCTTCCAGCTTGTCGTAATCGCAGCAGCAGTGATCGTAATTCCCCGCTCCCGCTCTTGTTCCATCCAGTCAGTTACTGCTGTTCCTTCGTGAACTTCTCCAATTTTGTGAACAATACCGGAGTAGAAGAGAATTCGCTCTGTTGTTGTTGTCTTGCCCGCATCAATGTGGGCCGCAATCCCGATATTGCGTACTTTTTCCAGCGGGACTGTACGTGCCACAGCTACCTCCTTGAATTGTGTTGCCGCAGGTATCTTGATATTACTCTCTGTTAAGATTCTATACGTTTAGGGAAATCCGTTCTATATTTGTGCTGATCTCCTCTCTAGTAGCGATAGTGAGCAAATGCTTTGTTTGCCTCCGCCATACGATGAGTTTCTTCCCGTTTGCGAATTGCACTTCCTGTCTCGTTGGCAGCATCCATTAGTTCATTAGCAAGCTTACCTGCCATTGTGCGTCCTGAGCGTTGCCTGGAGTACTGAATTAACCAACGAAGTGCTAGAGTAGTTCCCCGATCTGTGCGTACTTCCATCGGTACTTGATACGTTGCACCGCCAACACGACGCGCTTTTACTTCAACAAGAGGAGTTGCATTGCGAACTGCTCTTTCAAAGATTTCTATCGGATCAGATCCAGTGCGTTCTTCGATAGTTTTCATTGCGTCATAGATGATTCTTGCGGCTAGGGATTTTTTTCCGCTACGCATCACCCGTCGCATCATCATGCTAATGAGGCGACTGTTATATACTGAATCTGGTGGAACTGGACGCTTTTGAATAACAGTACGACGAGACATACGTAAGCCTTTAAACTATTGGGCAACAACGACATTAGGAGCGGACTTAACTTTCTTGACTATGCTGAGTAAGCTAGCTTTAATGGAGTCACAAATAACAATGGAGTATTATTCCTGCACAACGTTAGACAAGGTTTATCCTCATCATTAATGTTGTAAACTGGGGATTTTATACTTTACTTGACATCCTAGATTTGCACCTTCATTGACAAAACTGAATGGAGGTACAAGCTCTGTTAATTTAACATTTTTTGTTTAAAAATTGTAGCAAGCGTGAGATTTGCTACATTTATATTTCTAAGTTGTGCTACTTAGGACGCTTTGTTCCGTATTTGGAACGACCTTGTTTGCGATCTTTAACTCCAGCCGTGTCTAGAGTTCCTCGAATAATGTGGTATCGTACTCCAGGTAAATCTTTCACACGACCACCTCTTATCATCACAACTGAGTGTTCCTGCAAGTTATGACCAATGCCAGGAATGTATGCTGTGACTTCAAACCCAGATGTAAGACGTACTCTTGCTACTTTACGTAGGGCAGAGTTTGGTTTTTTAGGGGTTGTAGTATAAACCCTCGTACATACACCTCGGCGCTGTGGGCATTCCTTTAGTGCTGGTGATTTTGTCTTCTTGGTTGTTAACTGACGTTCGCTACGGATAAGTTGCTGTATGGTTGGCATGGGTTACAGCATGTAAAGTTTCTTACTGCTTTGAGATTTAACAAATTCTGAGTGTAGCAAATATATAAACTGTATGTCAAATATGTGTTGCTCACAAGAGGTCAGGAGTCAGAGCTTATGTAATATCCTAGCTATGCTGCTATAACTAGTTTTTCCTTCAGTCTTAACATCCAAACTCTAAGTTCTTATCATATTTAGTTCAAGAAGAAGTAGATGTTATGGCAAACGAAATACCGCAACTACAGGTAGTACTCGCATTAGGATTATGAAAGCGAAAACCTCCTCCCATTAAATCTTCTGAGTAATCAAGAAGGAGGTTATTGACGTATTCTAAACTTTGGGCATCAACAACAACTGTCAATCCGCAACATTCGTAAATGCGATCGCTGGGCACAAGCTCAGTGTCAAATGCCATTTCGTAGATCAAGCTAGAGCAGCCGCCAGCTTGAACTTTTAACCGAAAGAAAGCATCTTGTCGTTGCTTTAATTTAAGACGCTGAATTTCATGAGCCGCAGATGTACTGAGACGAACCATAATATCGCAAAGATAGGGAGTTGTTGCTATGTCACCTTGGCGACAAATATCCAAGACACAAGAACCAGGTACTAACACATTTTATCGGTTTTCTTCCCTATCTTTGTACTTACTTTGTCCGAGAATAGTCATCTTGAAAACGGACAATATCATCTTCTCCTAGGTATTCGCCGTTTTGCACTTCGATAATAACCAGTGGAATGACACCAGGGTTCTCCAAGCGGTGGTTTGTACACTGAGGAACGTAGGTTGATTGATTATTTGTTAGTAAGATTTCTGCCTCACCACAAGTTACTCTTGCTGTACCTGAAACAACAATCCAATGTTCGCTGCGGTGGTGATGCATTTGTAGGCTTAGGCGATGCCCTGGTTTAACTTCAATTCGCTTAATTTTGTATCCGCGTCCTTCTTCTAGAACTGTAAAAGCTCCCCACGGTCTGAGTTCAGTAGCTGCGATGCCTTTATGACTTACAGACGGTAGAGATACTGCTGTCGGCTCGTGGGCGGTTTCTTGAGCCTGGATCATAAATATTTCTCCTTAAATTTATAGAACGAAGCTGTACGATGAATAGAAAAATAGCAAACCAACTTGACGTTTAAAATGTTCAAACTCAGGCAAATATAGCCCAAGATAGCAAATTCTGACTAGCAACTGTCACTACAAATTGCAGCAGTTTCATATGTTTATAACAACTCTTCATCAGCGATGGGATATGTTTAAGTAATCTTTAACTTCAGTAATTCGATAAAAGTTAAGGTTTGTCATTGGTTGATGCAAAGATTTTTTATGTTCCAAATAGTCCTCAACTATTAACCAAGATCAAGATGCAACTTTATACATGATGCCCGTTGACTATCTAACTAGCGAGGTTGAAGGAAAATACCAAGTCCATTGTGGACGCGAGCAGCAGTACGAGGCGAACGATCGAGTAGTTGCCCTCCTAAATAAAGACTTGTAGAACTACCACCATCAAGATTTAAGGCATCCACACAGCCCAGGTGTTGCATAATTTGGGCAATTTCAGTCAAGCTTGGACCAGCACCACCAGCTCGATTATGAACAGCAGCAATAAGAAGGTTTCCTGTTGCAGTTGCACCAATCGCACTGCGCGAAGCTTTTTGGCGGCTAAAAGCTTCACTAAAGCCTTCAGCCTGAGCATTAAGGACTATTTGGCGATTTTGTAATAAAAGTGGTCCACCACCTAAAATGTGTGGGTAGTTAGAAAAGTCAGCGGGAGTTGTGGAGTTTTCTGTACGGATGATTGACCCTACAGAAAGCAAACTGGCAATTTGTGGATTTGCTCTTAAAGCGAGTAAGAAGCCATTAGGAGGGATGGGAATTGTTGTTGCACCAGATACACCTCCAGGAATCTGTCCTACTACTTGATTATTTTGGACAACAACAATAATTTCATTGTCAATTAAAGGTGTATACGTAGTTCCCCAAGCATTTGTATAGTGTGCAATACCAGATTTGACGTAACCACTATTAAAAGTAACAACAGGGAGACGCTGTCCAGTAGCAGTAATGATTGTTTCTTGAAGTTGTAGTCGCCCGAATTTGAATTCACCAGAGTCATTCCACGCGATCGCCCCTCGATTGAGAATTGGACCTGATAACCATTGTCCATCACGCCGAATAGCACCCAAAGGTAACTGATTCTTACGATTAAAAAAGCCAGCATTAATTGCAGCTGCAGCCTTTAGTTGTTGTGCAGTGGTGATGATGGGCGCAGTACCAGTCAGAGAGTTTGGTACACTCGCAATTGGGAGAAGTGATAACTCAGTTTTTTGGGGATTAATTTCGAGTAAGACAACAGGAAAGCGTGAATTTCCTAAAGTCACAAATTGCTGTCGCCAACGTACTCCTAAAGCCCATTGAATATCGCGTTCCACCATTGGATCAGGTCGCAAATCAACGACTAAGCGATTAGGATTCGGTAACGTACTCAATTGCGGGGTTAACCCAGCAGGGACACTCAAGCGAATTGTTGTTAGATGTGAGGCAGTTTCTATTTGAGTAATCGAAGTTTGATTGTTAGGTTGAGTGCTGGTAATCTGCTCAAGGAGACTTGGTTGAAATTGTTGTGTTAGCGATTGATCGGTGGTGGCGTCGATGGTGATTAGCCATTCTTGATTGGGGGGTTGATCGTCATCGTTTACTGTTGATGGTGGTTGAGGTTTTGCTGCAACTGGTTGAGGCGTCACTTGCCAAAATGTGGGACGGTTTAAATCAATGACAATGCGATCGCCCCAGGTTTGTTTTCCTTGACGAATGTTTTGAATTGTTGCTGATGGTGTATTGATTCGGAGGATGTTGCCCTGCGCTTGCGTCTGCCAGCCCATTTTGCTAGCTAATTGAGTAATATCGAGATAACGATAACCATCACGATGCCAAGTATCTAATTCAAAAGCTGACACTGTTGGTGAGGAAAACCATTGTACTGGTTGCTTGGTGACGTCTCTGGTGTTTAGTAAGTTTACACCAAGCAGTTGCATGAGTCCTGCATCGCTCATGGCTGTGGCAACTCCGGATTTGGTTGGCTGCTGTCGCTGACTCCAAGTAGCTGGAAATGTTCGATTGTTAATTGAAACTTGCGTTCCTGTCGCAATTAAACGCGATGTAGAGCTTTGAGCAACTAGTAATTTTGAGTTTGAAGATGAAGCTAGTTCCAACGATTGCTGAGCATCGCTGTTGACGATTGGGGTAAGCCATAAAGCGATCGTCAGCAAAGGAAATAGCGTTTTACTTGATCCAAAAAATGCGCGAGATAAGATAGGCATTACTCACTTTAGTGATTGATAGGATTGAACAAGAGTTGAAACGTCATAGCAGCGGCAACCGGTGCGGATATTTGGTGACTTTGCACGCAATGACTTCCAATTTTTGGTATCGTCTTGTTTCACTATTGACTCCTTAACAGGGAATTTAACTCAAATATTAAAAATTACTGACTTTTATTCCGAGCCTTAAGGTCATAATGTATAGAAGTGGCTTGAGTGTATTTGCCAAAAAAGCTAGCAGTATCCAAGTCTTACCCATTAATTGAGTGTGCTACTATGCTCGACTTGAATTGGGTGTTGCTACTAAATTGGTTGGTAAGTGCTTAGCAGTAGCATTTCCAAAATTGCAATTATAATTTTGTTGCGTCGTGGAATTGTCAAATCTAGGCATTTGATCATAACCTTACTCTGTAACTCTATGATGAAGATCGACAGTTAGTGCAGGTTTATTGGCATTTGTCAATAGGTTACGTACTAAGATAGATTCTGAGCTAGTACTCCTCAATGATTTGCTGAGTAGTAACAAAATCATAACTTTAAGACATTCACCCACAGATTAGGGTTCCAACAAGAAAGTGTTAAATCCGTTATAGATGAGATGACAAGCACTGAAAGCAAAAGTCCTGATTAACTCTCCGGCAAAAAGTATTGAACGTGAGTCGGATAATTTTAAATAATTTTTATTAACTCAACCTTGTATTTTTCATCCGCCACTGTTCTGTAGTTATAAATTACAGAATTAATCGCAGTCAATTTAGGTAAATCCCTTCTACAGAATCCTACTAGTTTATGAATAACCAGCAGATGAACCAAAATCAACGAAATGAAGTGAGTCAAAACTCAGAAACGCATCTCAGTAGCACTTATGTAGGACCACGTTGGTTAGTAGAAGAAAGGGATGCCTGTGGCGTGGGATTTATTGCTCATTGTGCAAATCGAGCGAGCCATGAAATTGTTGAGAAAGCACTAGCAGCGCTTGCTTGTTTAGAACATCGAGGTGGTTGTAGTGCTGACCAAGATTCGGGTGATGGTGCAGGATTGATGAGTGCAATTCCTTGGGAGTTGCTGAGTCAGTGGGTGCAACAGCAAGGACATCAGATGCCACACCCAGAAAATTGTGCAGTAGGGATGTTGTTTTTACCGCAAGAAGACGCGATCGCAAACATAGTTCGTCATACTGTAGAAAACGTCTTAGTACAAGAAGACTTCACTGTATTAGGCTGGCGTGTTGTACCAGTCAAGCCCCAGTTGTTGGGAATTCAAGCGAGAGAAAATCAACCCCAAATCGAACAAGTACTCATATCTAGCAAAGATAAAACAGGAGACGCGCTAGAACGCCAGTTGTATATTGCGCGGAAGCAAATTGGTAAAGCACTAGCAGCAACCAGTGAGGTGAAAGACGGCGAGAACTTCTATGTTTGCTCTTTCTCTAGTCGCACAATTGTTTATAAGGGAATGGTGCGATCGGCAATTTTGGGTGAATTTTACACTGATTTAAGAAATCCAGCATATCAAAGTGCGTTTGCAGTTTACCATCGCCGCTTTAGCACAAACACGATGCCCAAATGGCCATTAGCGCAACCAATGCGGCTACTAGGGCACAACGGGGAAATTAACACTTTGTTAGGAAATATTAACTGGATGATGGCAAAAGAAGCCGATCTCACACATCCAGTTTGGGAAGATCGTTTTGATGTACTCAAACCGATTGTTTATGTTGATAACAGTGACTCAGCTACACTTGATAATGTACTTGAGTTATTAGTGCGGTCGGGTCGTAGTCCGCTTGAAGCACTGATGATTATGGTGCCAGAAGCGTACTTAAATCAGCCAGATTTAGATAATTATCCAGAAATTATTGATTTTTACGAGTATTACAGTGGTATTCAAGAACCCTGGGATGGACCAGCACTGCTTGTGTTTAGTGATGGCAAGAAAGTAGGTGCAACTCTAGACCGTAATGGATTGCGACCGGCACGATATAGCTTAACAAAAGATGGCTACATTGTTGTTGCCTCTGAAGCTGGTGTTGTTGATTTACCAGAAGCCGATATTGTAGAAAAAGGCAGACTCGGTCCAGGACAAATGATTGCTGTGGACTTGGAAAGCCACGAGGTTTTGAAAAATTGGGAGATTAAGCAGCGGATTGCCCAAGAAAAGCCTTATGGTCAATGGCTGAAGGAATATCGTGTCGATCTTGGTAATACAGATACTCTAAATTTAGATACTCAAGCAGCATTTGGTGGAGAGGAAGATACAACAAAGAACTTGTCTTCTACTCCTTTGCCACAAACACTGAATCCAAAAACTGCATTGCTACGGAGTCAAATCGCCTTTGGCTACACCACAGAAGATGTAGAAATGGTGATTCAACCAATGGCAAGTGAAGGAAAAGAACCAACCTTCTGTATGGGAGATGATATTCCCTTAGCAGTGTTATCCGAACGCCCTCATTTGCTGTATGACTACTTCAAGCAGCGGTTTGCACAAGTAACAAATCCTCCCATCGATCCTTTGCGCGAAAGCTTGGTGATGTCGCTGAAGATGGAACTAGGCGAACGAGGAAACTTACTAGAAGTTAAACCAGAATATGCCAAGCGCCTGAAACTTGATTCTCCAGTATTGCAAGCAGAAGATTTAGTAGCTGTACAGCAGTCAGGTTTTGCGTGTGCCACGTTATCTACATTATTTGAAATTGCCACAGGTCCGCAAGGATTAGAAGTTGCAGTGAAAAAGCTATGCGAACAAGCAGCAGCGGCGGTAAAAGATGGCAACGAAATTTTGATTTTGAGCGATCGCACAGCCAGTAAACTATCAGAAGAATTAAGTTATATTCCGCCATTACTAGCTGTTGGTGCAGTTCACCATCACTTGATCCGTCAAGGCTTACGGATGAAAGCCTCGTTGGTTGTTGATACGGCGCAGTGCTGGAGTACGCATCACTTTGCTTGTTTGATTGGTTATGGTGCGAGTGCTGTTTGTCCGTACCTTGCTTTAGAAACTGTACGTAGTTGGTGGTCTGATCCAAAAACTCAACAGTTTATGGAGCGCGGTAAAATTGCAGCAATTACACTCGATCAAGCACTGAATAACTATCGCAAAGCAGTAGAAGCAGGAATTCTCAAAATTTTATCGAAGATGGGAATTTCGCTGCTGACAAGTTATCAAGGGGCACAAATTTTTGAAGCAATTGGTATTGCCCAAGACTTGCTAGAACTGGGGTTCCGTGGCACAACTTCACGCTTGGGTGGTTTGAGTACCAGCGAACTAGCGCAGGAAGTTTTATCGTTCCATCAGCGGGCTTTCCCTGAATTAACTGTCAAGAAATTAGAAAACTTTGGGTTTGTTCAGTATCGCCCAGGTGGTGAATACCACATGAATAGCCCAGAACTGGCAAAAGCCCTGCATAAAGCGATCGCCGATCAAAAGAATTACGATCATTACGAAGTTTACCGCCAACTCTTAGAACACCGACCCGTAACTGCATTACGCGATTTACTTGACTTTAACTCAGACCGCACCCCAATTGAGAAAGATGAAGTTGAACCGATCGCAGAAATTGTGCAACGTTTCTGTACTGGAGGAATGTCATTGGGGGCGCTATCGCGCGAAGCCCACGAAACTCTGGCGATCGCAATGAATCGCATTGGTGGTAAATCAAATTCAGGAGAAGGTGGAGAAGATCCCGTCCGCTATCACGTATTGGATGATGTTGACGATCAAGGTCATTCCGCACTACTACCTCACTTGAGAGGTTTGAAAAACGGCGACACAGCATCTTCGGCAATCAAACAGGTGGCTTCAGGACGCTTTGGGGTAACACCAGAGTACTTGATGAATGCTAAGCAAATTGAAATTAAAATCGCCCAAGGAGCAAAACCAGGAGAAGGCGGTCAACTTCCTGGCAAAAAAGTCAGCCCGTACATTGCCATGCTGCGACGTTCTAAGCCTGGAGTGACGCTCATTTCTCCACCACCACACCACGATATTTACTCAATCGAAGACTTGGCGCAGTTAATTTTTGACTTGCATCAGATCAATCCTCAAGCTCAAGTATCTGTCAAGCTAGTCGCTGAAGTAGGTATCGGTACAGTCGCTGCAGGCGTTGCTAAAGCAAATGCAGATATTATCCAAATTTCAGGACACGATGGCGGTACAGGTGCATCACCCTTATCCTCAATTAAACATGCAGGTGGACCTTGGGAACTTGGATTAACCGAAGTGCATCGGGTGTTGATGGAAAATAAATTACGCGATCGCGTCGTGTTGCGCGTTGACGGCGGCTTTAAGAGTGGCTGGGATGTCCTGATGGGGGCTTTAATGGGTGCTGAAGAATTCGGCTTTGGCTCAATTGCCATGATTGCAGAAGGCTGTATTATGGCACGCATTTGTCATACAAACAACTGTCCTGTTGGTGTGGCAAGTCAGAAAGAGGAACTCAGACAGCGCTTCCCTGGTATGGCAGAACACGTCGTTAATTTCTTCTACTTTATTGCAGAAGAAGTGCGCGGGCTTTTGGCAAAACTTGGTTATCGCTCGCTGACTGAAGTTATGGGACGTGCTGATTTACTAAAAGTGCGAGAAGGAGTTAGGCTGACAAAAACACAAACGCTCAATCTCGACTGCATTACACAGTTACCAGACACTAAAGAAGACCGCACTTGGCTATATCATGAAACAGTTCACAGTAATGGTTCTGTTTTAGATGATGAATTACTCGCCGATGCAGAAATTCAAGCAGCAATTCGCAATCAGTCTACTGTTACCAAAAACTCAAAGATTGTGAATACAGATCGCACAGTCGGAGCAAGACTCGCAGGAGCGATCGCTGCTCAATATGGTAATACTGGCTTTGAAGGACAAATTAATCTCAATTTCACAGGAAGTGTCGGACAAAGTTTTGGTGCCTTTAACTTGGCTGGCATGATTTTGACACTTGAAGGTGAAGCAAACGATTACGTTGGCAAAGGAATGCATGGTGGGGAAATTATTATTAAACCTCCAGTAGCGGCAACTTATGCCCCTGATCAAAATGTAATTGTAGGTAACACTTGTTTGTACGGTGCTACAGGTGGAACTCTCTTTGCTAATGGTATTGCAGGCGAACGCTTCGCAGTACGTAATTCCAAAGGAACCGCCGTTATCGAAGGTGCAGGCGATCACTGCTGTGAATACATGACAGGTGGCGTCATTGTTGTCTTAGGTAAAGCTGGTAGAAACGTAGGTGCTGGAATGACAGGAGGTTTAGCATACTTCTTGGATGAAGATAGCAATTTTCCTGCATTAGTTAATCCAGAAATTGTCAAACTGCAACGAGTGAGTAGCCCTGCTGGTGAGAAGCAATTAAAAGATTTGATTGTGGCTCATGTAGAACGCACAAATTCACCCAAAGGGAAACATATTCTGGAAAATTGGTTAGAGTATCTACCACAATTTTGGCAAGTTGTACCACCATCAGAAGCCGACAGTGCTGAAGCTGCTGTAGAGAAGGAGTTGAGTTCTGTGCAATAAGGTGAGTGCAGGGGAGAAACTCAATTGAGTTTCTCCATCTCTTTGCTGATATAAACGCTTGATGTTCAGCGCATTTATGCGCCGCTAGATAAATAAAGTCTATCTCCTTGAACTACAAATAAAGCTCAGACTATAGAGTACACATAGGCACACTCATCTAAGTAACTCAAACTTCGATCAAAGAGCATGTGTGCTTCATGTGTAAGTTTCACTCACTGCTATTTCTGTCAGGTATTTTGAGTTTGAAGATTGTCCCAATAGCAGCTATAGGAATAGTAGTGATCATCTCGCCACTCAGTAAAATGGGAAAAACAGTACACTCCCCAGGCTGAGAAAACACATTTAACCTTTACTGCTGCTAGCTAGAAGATCAGTACAGCACTTGCCCTATTTAATGACCAATCGTACTGCTATTCTCTATCAGCCAAACTTAATACCAATACGAATGACAGGACTGTTATCTGAAAACGACAACAACGTTGCTGAGAGTTGTAATTTTTGTTATGCCATTGGTTAGCATAATCGAGATAGCTTCAAGTTTAGCAGCCATGACTATAGCTATAGCTTATTCATGAATGAAGCACTGCTGCATTTCTTTGAAGTGTATTACTTTGACCTGCTTTTACTACCTCAACGAACTGTTTTTTGGTGTCTTGAGATATTGAAGGAGAAGCTAAGGTAGGTGATTTATATTTGCTTACTTATGCCTTAACATCACCATCAAATTTCCTACTCTATACCGTCTACACTTTAGTCAACTTAAGTTGGTTTAAGTATAAATACTCAATTTATGTTCAAATTGAGCTTTTTTACTTCTTTAGACTTGATAGAACAAACCCAGCCCTCCTGAAATTCACCGAGGTCAGGATATTTCTTTTGATTTAGAATAACTACTTATTGAGGAGTATGTGCAAGTTGTCAACTATTTGTTATATTTTGTAAAAATAGACTTAAATGTAGGTAGTGCAACAATTTTTATTCCTACTTTAGGTAGAGTGACCAATAACATTCAGTATCTCGTTTGGAGTTAGCTATGGATCAGCCAATTGAACTTTCTCTTGAACAGCAATTCAGCATCCGCTCCTTTGAATCACAAGTTCAAAATATGAGTCACGAGCAGGCTAAAGACTTTTTAGTCAAGCTGTATCAGCAGATGGTGATGCGCGAAGCAACTTACAAACAGTTGCTAAAGCATCATTGGGGTTTAGAAGGAGGTAGCTGGGCTTAATTACATAAATCTAAAGTCGCAGTAGGCGACCTCCATCTCTTGCTCGGTTCCAGCAGGGAAAAGGACTGGGGGTGTCGGGGCGTCAACTAGACAAACATAACCATGTAATCATTTCACTCGGCTCACTTGAGTTTGAGCTGCATCATAAAACTACTGCACAAGAATCAATACCAAATAGAGTAATTGTTACACATGCTGTGTTTTTCTCAATGCTTTTTTTGCATCCAGCTACGGCGAAGAGTCGATGCATAGCAACCGCCTCAAATAAAACGTGTAACATAAGCTTTGTCAGATAAAAGCCTTGGTCTTCTATAATTAAGCTAGCTCTACGCTAAAGATTTATGCGTGCATTTAAGTAGAGTGAGCGCAAGAGCAGCGAAAGTCATTTCCAGTTCTAAATTTTGGTACTACACAATATAAGCAAGTCTTGCCACTAAGTCACAAAGAAACACTTAAGTTTTATAGACTGCTGCCAACTTCATTATGACTTGAGGCTTTATTTTCTCTAATTCCTTTTTGAGAAGACCACGACTAAACTGTGGAGAGGCAGTAGAAACTGCACGTTGGCTCATTGTAATCCACTGTTGTAACAATTGGCGTTGTGGAGATGCAATCTCTGTTTGTATACACGTAAAAGCACGTTGTGGAGATTCGCGCGCGAACAGGAGTATTTTATAGCATCCGGTTTCGAGTAAAAGCCTTGCAAGTTCTATACCTTGATGAGATTTCAAATCTAGGTAGTAAGGGAGCCATTTAGGTGTATGCTCATGGCTGTGTAACACAGTAATCCACAAAATCATCGGGTGGGGGGCATTCAAAAATAAAAACTGATTATAACGCGTACCTTGTAGTCGCTTTTCAATCTCTTGCTTTGGTAGCATCACCCATAAAGCGACAGTGAGTTGATCGTGTATACGAATTGGATGAGGAAAAACAATATCAGCAATTGGTTTGTTTTTTGGCCAAGACGGAAGTTCACTGCTACTTGCATCAGTATTTAAACACTCCTCCTCTGTGATGTTTTGAGGAGTGTCATTTAGTTGAGATAATAAGTTTTTGTGACCTAAAAAAATTGAAGGTTGTGGCAAACTATCTAGTTGCTCTAATAACGTAATTGTTTGGAGAATCTCACTAATATTTTGGGGGCGATCGCTGGATTTTTTGGCTAGACAACGCATCACTAGATTTTCTAATTCTTGCGGTACTTCCAGCAATGGATTTATTTCTCTAAAAGAGCGTGGTGGGTGAAAGTGGTGGGCTTTATACCAGCCACCAAAGGAATTGGTATTTGCTTGTATAGGCATTCTACCTGTCAGCATCTCAAACATCATCACACCCAAACTATAAATATCTGAGCGATTATTGAGTTCTTTACCCTCAATTTGTTCAGGAGAAGAATATGCCCAAGTTCCTAAGTAGTAGTTTGTTTCAGAACTGTCTGATTGAAGTAGCTTCGCTATGCCAAAGTCAAGGATCTTGACTAATTCTCCAAAACTAGGATTAGGTACCACCAAGACATTACTTGGCTTAATATCGCGGTGAATGATTGGGCAAAGTTCCCCATCAACAGGAATACCTTCGTGTGCAGCTTGCAACCCCAAGCAAAGTTGACGCGCAAAACTCAAAAATCTTATTAGTGAGAGAGACTGCGAGCGAATGACGTCACTTAGACTTTCTCCTTGCAAGTATTCCATGACGTAGTATGGAATACTCTGTTCATCTACACCGTAGTCCATGACTCGGACAATGTGAATATTTTTTTGACCGAGGAGTGCGCAAGTTTTAGCTTCTCGCTCAAATCGTTCCTGTACTCGAATTTTGTTATTTTGAATCGATAAGGCAAGAAATTTAATGGCAACAGGTACACCACCCAACAATAGGTCATTGGCGAGATAAACTTGACCCATCGCTCCTGTTCCAATGAGTTCTTGAAGTTGATAACGCTGAGCAATTAAGCGACCAATGTTGGGATCTATCATACGAAATTAAATCGACCAGTGATAAGGTTTCATGGCACTAGCCAGTATTAACTGTGTAATAAAAAACATGTAGCTACTGCTTGAATCAGTAAGTTATCCTAGCCACAGTAGCCGAAAAGTACTACACAGACTAATTACAAGACAAATCTAACCTTGGTAGCGATGAATCTCCAAGCGGGATTATACTGAGAAACTAGCTTGGTTTGGCACTTTATTAGAAGCGAGTGATTATTTTTGAATTATGCGCGAAGAAAGGTGCCGGAGGCATTAGAATTTCCTCAACTCATAACTTTCCGTCTCCTCTGCTCGCTTTCACATTGGTAAATGCACGTCTCCGAGCAGTACTTGTTGAGTTGCACCAGTAGCTTGCGGTAAGTTGCCAGGAAGGTTTAACATTCTCCAGTAAGCAAGAATAGCAAATGCGATCGCTTCTTTAAAATTGGCACTCAGTCCAACTTCGTCTGTAGTTTGCACAGGTATTGGTGCTAGTAATTCTTGTAATCGGCGCTTTAAATAGAGATTCCGACTACCGCCACCACATAATAAAACACGTTCAGGTAATTGTGGTAGGAACGCCTCATAACTGTGGACAATTGAGGCAACGGTCAATTCTGTGAGAGTTGCTAAAGTATCAGCAGCATTTAAATTGAGTGCATTGGTATCGACTAGACAATTTTGTAAGTATTCCCAGCCAAAAAGCTCTCTTCCTGTAGACTTTGGTGGTGGTAGTTGAAAATAATCCTCACTCAACCATTTTTCTACTAATGCATGACAAGGAGTTCCACTAGCCGCCCAGTTCCCATCACCATCATAAGTTTGAGTACCATTTGTTAAATACTGTACTGCCAAATCTAAAAGCGAATTGCCAGGTCCTGTATCCCAACCACGCACTTTCTCTAACCAATGAGGATGCGATCTCGATGGTAAATAAGCAACGTTGCCAATTCCACCAATATTTTGTACGCAACGCGACTCATGAGGATGACTAAGAAGATATGCATCTATGCGGGGAACTAGTGGCGCGCCGTGACCTTTGGCTGCAATATCCCCTGCGCGAAAGTTACTTATAGTTGGAATTTTAGTTAATTCTGCAATAACAGCCCCCCGTCCTAACTGAAGACTATACCCTAGGATGTCAGCAAACCCCTCGCCCCTTCTCTGCGGTGGTCGATGATACACTGTCTGACCGTGCGAGCCAATGAGTTCTACTGAAGGATGATTGATTTGTAAATGTTGTGCAGCTTGAGCAAAAACTAGGGCGATCGCGTCATCTAAGTCTGCCAATTGTGGCATCGAAAGCGCTTCTCCCGCACAAATTGCAAGTATTTTTTCTTTTAACTTTGTAGGATAAGGATAAGTATCTCCTGCTAAGAATTTTACTTGGAGATCGGTATCTGTACCAGAAATATCAACTAAGGCAGCATCGATGCCATCAACTGAGGTACCGCTAATTAAGCCAATTACAAGCATTAATTTATCAACTAAGTAAGTGGGTAAACATAAACATAACTTAAGGGCTGGTAACTGATAACTGGTAATTGGTCAAGTAGTATCTCTTAGCCATTACCCAACAAATGTGACGTGTGATATTTAATTATGCCCACCTACCTGTATAATTATCCTACTGAAGCTACACTATCAAACTCAGCGTTTCTCTCCGAGCCAATAATATGAATATCAATATTTTTCAGCAACCGTACTAATTGTTGTGTAAGAGAACCACGCAAAAGCATTTTCCAACGCGATCGCTGACTTTCTCCGATGACAATCTGAGTAATGCGGTATTGGTTAGCAACATCGGCGATCGCAGAAGAGATATTGTAGTTTGTGACTTGGATAAAAGTCCCGCCGAATTCTTGACACAGATGCTTGCAAGTTTCGATGTGTAAGCTTTCCGCTTTGGTGAGAAAGCGATCGGGATGAGCAACAAAAACAGCGTATAAAGGAGCATTCATATAACTCGCAAGCCGCGCCCCACGACGCAGCAATTGTAATGAGTTGGGGTAAGTAGATATACAGACTAAAATCCGCTCGTGAATGTTACAAGTTTGTTCTGCAAGTTGCTGATTTGAGAAATTAGCATTGAGTGCGATTGCATCTTCTTCGACATTATCAGCAACTTCTCGCAGTGCAAGTTCGCGTAAAGCAATTAAGTTGCGGCGTTGAAAAAAGTTAGCGAGTGCTTGATGAATTTTTTCGGGAGCATAAATTTTACCTTCAAGTAAACGTTCTTCTAGAGTTTCAGGAGTCACATCAATGACAACTACCTCATCCGCTTCCTCAATCAAGCGATCGGGAACGCGTTCTCTAACGACGACACCTGTAATTCTTGCTACCAAATCATTGAGACTTTCGATATGTTGAATATTGACTGTTGAGTAGACGTCAATACCTGCGGCTAAAATAACTTCGACATCTTGATAGCGCTTTTCACGTTCAGAACCAGGGACATTCGTATGTGCTAATTCGTCGATGAGTGCGAGTTGTGGCGATCGCGCTAAAATTGCCTCTGTGTCCATTTCCGTTAACGTCAACCCGCCCCGAACAATTCCTTTGCGGGGGATCAGTTCTAATCCATCAGCTTTTAGTGCAGTTTCCTTACGTCCATGAGTTTCGAGTAACCCGATCACAACATCAATACCTTCTTGTTTGAGTGCGTGGGCTTCTTCGAGCATTCGGTAAGTTTTACCAACTCCTGGAGCCATCCCAATAAAGATTTTGTGCTTACCTTTACGCGCTGGGCGAATTGTAGTGTTTTCAGACACTATAGGTTCTTCAGTCTTGTTCACTGCAAGCTTTGCCTTATCTCAATGTAATATTCGCTCGTTAGCCTAACGACTAAAATCACGGTTCAACAAAGCGATTAGTTAGTTGCCAATTTTGCTGATAGGTTTTAACCGCTAAGCTGTTTTTTTATCTAAGCAGTGTATCAGTGCAAGCCTTAGTTAAACCTCACCGTGACTCTAACATCTCTTCAACTGTTAAATTAATATCAATTGCAATTTGTCGCAGCAATTTAGGTGAAATATCACGTCCCTTGTGAAAGGGAACTGTCGTAGCTCAACCATCTGTATGACGAAACTGCTTGTGTGAGCCTTTTTGACGCACCTCCACAAAGCCAAGGTTCTCCAGTATGCAAACTACCTCTCGTAGTTTGAGAACAGGTATACTGCTCATCATTTACTGGATAATAATCTGTTGCGTGCCGACGAATGTATCGAACATTTGTTCTTGATCCTCCAGGAGCATTTCAATTACCTCATGCAGATTCTCGTGTAACTCGTCCAAGGTTTCTCCTTGAGAGTGCGCTCCAGGAAATCCAGTACATAACCTACATAGAGGTTAGTATCTGAATTCTCAACAATAGCGGTAAACACTTTCATGAATTTCAGTTAAAGACTTGAATACAATCAACTTAACCACAGGTATGCTACTCTAGCGGAGCTTGTAAAACGTCTAACTCGCGATTTAAATTCAACACATTGACTCCTGGTTCGCCAAAAACCCATAGAAATCTGCCTTGCGTGTGTTTAGCAATCAACGGAGCAATTTCCTCTGGAGATAAATTACGCGCCTGGGCAACTCGTTCTAGTTGATTAAACGCGGCTTCTACTGTAATATGCGGATCTAAACCGGAACCCGAAGCATAAATAAGATCAGCAGTAGGTAAAATCCCGCGTTCTTCTAGCTGTGCAACAGTTTCATTGATACGTGCGAGTAAATCAGGGTTGCTCGGAGCAAAGTTACTCGCACCCGATACACCTGTCTTTTGTCCGATATTTTCTGGATCGCGTTCTTGTTGTGTAAAGCTGCTGTAGTTTACTGCACTGGGGCGACTTTGGAAATAGTGATCTGACGTAAAGACTTGCCCAATCAATGCAGAACCGACATTTTGTCCTTCTAGGTTTTGAACGATGCTACCGTTAGCTTGAAACGGGAAAAAAACTTGACCAATAACAATCATGATCAGTGGATAAATCACTGCTGTCAGTAGCCACAGCACAAAAGTGATCCGAACAGATCTTGTAATATCGCGCACTATAGACATAACTAATAGCGCTCCGGTCGAAAAACGACATCAAACAAATAAATTGTTAAACCCAAAGTAACCAATCCAAGTAAACCAATAGCCCAAGCCTGACGACGCTGCACGCCACCAACCGCTGCATAAACCGCTGGTGCGATCGCCAAATTCAAACACAGTGCAATTAAAAGCTGTAGAGGCAATTTTTGTCTACGCCATCGCACCCAAACAAAAGAAATACCCTCCAATACATCCATCACCAAAAAACTCTTCATATACAAGCCCCAACTCATTTACAAAAATCTCTCACAATCTCTTCTCTTTGCGTCCTACTCTACGAGAAGCCGCCCTACGGGCGTCTATGCGTCTTTGTGGTTCGTTTAATATTACTTCTACCCCAAACCTACCGCCGCAATAACCACATCAATCACCTTAATCGCAAAAAACGGAGCAACAACACCACCCAAACCATAAAGCAAAATATTTCGCTGCAAAAGTTGATTCGCGCTCAACGGTCTAAACTTCACCCCCGTCAACGCCAGAGGAATTAGCGCTGGAATAATCAAAGCGTTATAAATAAGTGCAGACAAAACCGCCGATTGGGTACTTGCCAAATTCATAATATTTAACCTACCAATACCCGCAGCAGTAAAAATAACCGGAATAATCGCAAAATACTTGGCGATATCATTCGCGATCGAAAATGTCGTCAACGCGCCGCGAGTAATCAGTAGTTGTTTGCCGATCGCAACAATATCAATCAACTTCGTTGGATCAGAGTCTAAATCAACCATATTCGCAGCTTCTTTTGCAGCTTGAGTACCCGAATTCATTGCCACACCGACATTTGCTTGTGCGAGTGCAGGAGCATCATTTGTCCCATCCCCCGTCATTGCGACTAGTTTTCCTGTGGCTTGTTCGCGTTGAATGACAGCAATTTTATCTTCAGGAGTGGCTTCGGCAATAAAATCATCCACGCCTGCTTCTTGGGCAATTACTGCTGCAGTAATTTGGTTATCGCCAGTCAGCATAATCGTCTGCACGCCCATACGTCGTAGCTGATCAAAACGTTCTTTGATACCAGGTTTAATAATATCTTTGAGATAAATTACGCCATAAATATCGCCATTGAGTGCGACAGCCAGTGGTGTACCACCCAAGCGGGAGACACGTTCGTAAGCAGCATCGAGATCTGTAGGAATTTGACCGTTACGCGAACGCACAAATCCCTTAATTGCTTCTACTGCACCTTTACGCACCTCCACTCCATGCGGTAAGTTCGTTCCGCTCATACGCGTCTTGGCAGAAAAGTCAACGGCTTCAGCCTTACTCCAGTCAAAATCAAGTGATGCTCCGAGTTTATTCGCTAACCGCACAATCGATTTACCTTCGGGTGTTTGATCGAAAACACTTGCTGCGAAAGCAACTTTAGCAATATCATCCACAGAATGACCGTTGACCGGAATAAATTCCTCAGCTAAACGGTTTCCTAGCGTTATAGTTCCCGTTTTGTCCAAGACAAGCGTATTCACATCGCCGCATGCCTCTACTGCCCTGCCAGAGGTCGCAATGACGTTAAATTGAGCGACGCGATCCATGCCTGCAATGCCGATCGCACTCAGTAACCCGCCAATCGTGGTTGGAATCAGTGCGACTAGTAAAGCAATCAGAATTGCTACACTTACAGGACTTTGAACATAATTGGCGAGGAATGGTAGCGTTGCGATAACCAACAGAAACACCAGCGTGAGCACTGCAAGTAAGACGGTTAGCGCAATTTCGTTCGGAGTTTTACTACGTTCTGCACCTTCTACTAAAGAAATCATGCGATCAATAAAGCCTTTACCAGGATCGGCAGTAATTTGAATCGTGAGTTCGTCAGATATAATTCGCGTACCGCCTGTAACTGAACTTGCGACATCGGAACCAGGTTCTTTTAATACCGGTGCTGATTCTCCAGTAATTGCCGATTCATCAACAGAAGCAACTCCCGCAATCACTTCGCCATCTGCTGGAATAAGATCGCCAGCGATGACTTTGACGCGATCGCCTCGGCGTAAAGTGGTAGAAGAAACTTCTTGGATCGAACCATCGTTTAAAAGTTTTCGTGCTAGGGTGTCTGATTTTGTTGAACGTAAGGCATCAGCTTGCGCTTTTCCGCGCCCTTCGGCGACTGCTTCGGCAAAATTGGCGAACAAAACCGTCAAAAACAAAATAATTGTAATCAAGCCGTTGAACACCCGCAGATTCTCACCTGGTACTGTACCAAACAGCGCCGGATCAATTGCGAGCAATGCGGTAATAATCGTACCTACCCATACCAAAAACATCACCGGATTTTTTACCATTTGTCGCGGATTTAGTTTGGTAAATGCATCTCGGATAGCTCGTTGGTAAAGTCCTTTTCTGCTCACTTTTGGTGTATGCTTGCGCCCTTTGCGAGGACCAGTAGGACGGTGACGCGGGCTTATTGGTGAAGAAGTTGTAGAATCCATGATGAGGAGATGGAAGGTAATAGGTAATGGGTAATTATTCATTCCTCAGTAGTTGAAAACCTTCGGCGATCGGTCCTAGTGCTAGAACAGGGAAAAATGTCAGCACTCCTAAGATTAAGATGACTCCTGCTGTCACGCTAGTGAATAATAAAGTATCGGTACGCAGAGTTCCAGCGGTTTCAGGTACAGGTTGTTTATGCGCCATACTGTCAGCTAAAAGCAGTAAAGCAATGATGGGAATGTAGCGTCCTCCTAAAAGGCTAATACTGGTACTCAGATTCCACCAAAGTGTGGCATCTCCTAATCCTTCAAAACCAGAACCATTGTTTGCACTTGCAGACGTGTATTCGTAAACAACTTGCGATAATCCATGAAAGCCTGGGTTACTAATACCAGCTAATGTGTCAGGAAAAGATAAGGCGATCGCACTCGGAATTAAAACAAAAATTGGGTGAACGAGTAGGACAAGACTTGCTAAGACAATTTCTTTTTTCTCAATTTTACGACCTAAAAATTCTGGAGTACGTCCTACCATTAAGCCTGTGATAAATACTGTCAGAATTGAATAAATAAATAAATAAGCTGTACCTGTTCCTTGACCACCCCATATAATTTGTAAAAACATATTAAATAAGGTTGAAAATCCACCTGCAGGCATTAAAGAGTCATGCATTCCATTCACTGCACCGCACATTGTTGCTGTTGTACTAACTGCCCATAATGCTGTTTGTGCCCAACCAAAACGTACTTCTTTGCCTTCTAAACTTGGCTGCTCTCCACCAAAAATTGTATTGTTGACGAAGAGATTACCTTGATATTCAGCAACTGCAGTTATACCTACTAAAACTATAAATATACTAAATACCATCCAAAATAGTAACCAAGCTTGTTTGGTATTGTTAGCAAATATCCCGTAGGTAAAAATCAATGACATAGGAATAGATAACATAGTAATAGTTGCTAGCAAATTAGTAAAAGTACTAGGATTTTCAAACGGGTGTGCAGAGTTAATACCAAAAAAACCACCACCATTTTCTCCTAACTGCTTAATAATTTCAAAATGTGCAACGGGACCTCTTGCAATTGTCTGTGTTGTACCTTCTAGCGTTGTTACTATTGCTGGAGAAGCTAAAGTTTCTGGTACACCAGCTAATAATAATAGTAAAGCTCCGCAAAACGATATTGGCAATAAAATTCGAGTAATAGATAAGGTTAAGTCAACGTAAAAATTACCTAGTAATCTACCAGTCAAACCTCGAATGAATGCAATACCTACAGCTAAACCAGTGGCAGCAGAAGTAAACATTAAAAAACCTAGTGCTAGCATTTGACTAGCATAACTGTATGTAGTCTCACCAGAATAATGTTGCTGGTTTGTGTTAGTAACAAAAGAAATAGCAGTATGCAATGCTAAGTCCCAACTAGGGGCATTTAGAATAGTAGGATTTAAAGGAAGAAGACCTTGTAGCATGAGTAGTGAAAAGACAAAAACACCCATAACTAAATTACTGATTAGTATGGCTTGGATGTATTGCCTACCAGTCATATTGTCTTTATACCGTACTCCAGCAACCGCAAAAATAAATCGCTCTATAGGATTGATAGCTCGATTAAATAGCGTGCTTTTCTTAAGAAACACTCGTGCTATGTACTTACCAAAGACTGGCGCGATGACTGCTAGAATTATTAATGTTAAGGCAATTTGAAAAAATCCTTGTAGCATATATTATTAAATGGTATTAATGTACGCAAAAGATGTTTTTCTTTCAAAGGTTTACTGTTAAAATAGTTCATCTCAAATTTATATTACACCAGCAGCTATTTTCTGAGAGTAACTTAAAAATTAAGGCTGAAGCAAAGCTATTTATAATGCCTTGAGTAATAAGTGTTTTTGCCTTTCATAAAAATTATCTGAATATTATCTGAAACTGACAACTAATTAAAGATATAAAATATTTGCTAAAAATAGCTATAGTTGAAACGCTGTTTGATATATACAGAGTAGTATAAAATTACTAGTCAGTTGATGAAGCGACTATATCTAGGGATATATTATTTGCCTAACAGCCACGAGAATGCAGGACTTTAGTTAAAAGGTGAGCAGGTTTTAGTCATCTACAATGATTTATCTTAAAATTTAAAGTAGGGTATGTTAAAAACAGAATGTTGTTGCGATCGCTACAGCACCAAATAAACTCTTTTGACAGAAATTTACGGACAAGATCGCTGTGGTTGATTGTTTGTCTATTTTTAGTGGTCTTAATACTAGAGTTTACGACACCTGTAGAATACGTGTTTGGTTATCTCTACACGGGACCAATCTTATTAACTACTTCACATCTAGGTAGAACAGCAACAGTTTATGCAACTTTGCTATCAGTATTTTTAACAATTTTGAACTTGTGGTTTCCGGTAGAAGAGACAATCAAGCCTTCTATTGTGGCTAGTCGCTGCATTGCAGCAATGGCATTAATCGTAACCGGAATTTTGAGCGATCGCAATCGTTGTTATCAGCAAGCGATCGCCCAACAACAAGCAAAACTGCAAGCACAAGCACAGTTGATTCAAGTGAGAGAAGATTTTGCTTCTACCTTAACTCACGATCTGAAAACGCCGATTTTAGGTGCAATCGAAACGCTTAAAGCGTTTGAACAAGGAAAATTTGGTACAGTCACACCAACGCATCAAAAAGTTTTAGCAACAATGATTCGCAGTCATTTGTCTACATTACAGCTTGTGGAAACGTTGTTAGATGTGTATCGTAATGATATTGAAGGATTAAAACTACAACTAGCACCAGTAGATCTCGTCACTATCGCTGAAGAAACGATCGCGACACTCACAGATTTAGCCTTATCACGCCAAGTTTGTATTAGTTTAAGCTTTGGAGAATCAGAATTTCGGCGATCGCTGTGGGTAAATGGCGATTCACTGCAACTCCAACGAGTCTTTGCTAATCTAATTACGAATGGAATTCATCATTCGCTGCGGGGTGGTAAGGTAGAAATTATATTACAGTCGCAATCAGACCACCACATTGTTAAAGTACTAGATAACGGCTTAGGGATAACATCGGAAGAACTGCCGCACTTATTTGAAAGATTTTACCAAGGACACAGCGATCGCCAAGTTAAAGGTTCTGGATTAGGACTCTACTTGACGCGCCAGATTATTGCGGCGCATGGCGGTACAATTTGGGCAGAGAATCGGAGTGTAGGAAATCCTATGCAAACATCTAGTGGCGCAATCTTTGCATTTCGATTACCAACCTTACCATTTCAACCGCTTGAGAAGGCGTGATATGTTACCTGCAAAGACATTGCGGATTCTACTTGTTGAAGATGATGAACTCTTTCGCCTTGGTTTGCAAGTCAAGTTGCAACAAGAATCAGACATAGAAATTGTCGCTGAGGCTGAAGATGGCGAGACGGCGCTAGAAATTGTCAAGCATTCTCCGCTTGATGTTGTGCTATTAGATATCGGATTACCAGGAATCGGAGGAACAGAAGCTTGTCGTCAAATCAAGCAGCTAAATCCTGATTTACCAATTTTAGTGCTAACTTCACATTCTCACGAGTCTTTGATCAAGCGGTTGATTACACTGGGGGCGCAAGGTTATTGTTTAAAAGGAATCGCCGCAGAGACTTTAATTTTAGCACTGCGTTCAGTAGCCGCAGGTGCATCGTGGTGGGATCGGGCTGCAACAAGTGAGATCCGTGCTAAATTTGACAGCGCAGTCACTACAGATGCTACCAAAAATAGAGAAGAACTAAATCTACCTTTGACTCGACGCGAACAAGAAATTCTTGCTCTTATTGCTGCTGGTAAATCAAACCAAGAAATTGCTGCAGCGCTTTATATCAGCGCTGGTACAGTACGAGTGCACGTTCATACAATTATTCAAAAGTTAGGCGTACGAGACCGCACCCAAGCTGCTGTTTTAGCAATCCAAAAAGGTATTAAACCAAGAGCTTTATAGATCTGTTAAGTACCTTGACTCGCAAAAATATCTTATTTTTAGCTTAAGAGTATTAGTATTTCTACATTTGGAATGATGTAAAATTGGCAAAATAGTTTAAAAAATAATTCTTAGACTATCATCAAAGATCTATAAACTTGAGAGCAAATCTAGTCAGGGGAATTAAGAATGCTTGCTGAACTGACTATCAATGATATCATTCGGAAACAACGTACATATTTTCATTCTGGTCATACAAAAGAAATTGCATTTCGGATTGAGCAACTAAACTCTTTAAAAAGAGCAATTCGAGAAAATACGGCAAGCATTGTAGATGCGCTTTATAAAGACTTACATAAACCAGAATTAGAAACATATGCTACAGAAATTAGTATTGTTAGAGAAGTTGATTACGCGATCAAGCATATTAGAGCGTGGGCACAACCTCAAAAAGTTAAACTTTCATTAGAACAGCTTCCTGCTAGTGGATACATTCATCCCGAACCATTAGGTGTTGTCTTAATTATTGGTCCGTGGAACTATCCATTCCAGTTATTAATTGCTCCTTTGATTGGCGCGATCGCTGCGGGAAACTGTGCTATCCTCAAACCTTCAGAAATTGCGCCAAACACTTCAAAAGTCGTTTCGCAAATAATTCAAAAATATTTCGATTCTGCTTATATTGCGGTAATAGAAGGAGGTATTGATACCAGCAAACAGCTACTTGCTGAAAAGTTCGATCATATCTTTTTTACTGGAGGCACAGCAGTTGGTAAAGTAGTAATGGAAGCGGCTGCAAAACATCTAACACCTGTTACTTTAGAATTAGGTGGTAAAAGTCCTTGTATTGTTGATACTAATATTAATATTGAGCATACAGCAAATAGAATTGCTTGGGGTAAGTTCATTAATGCTGGTCAAACATGTATTGCGCCTGATTATCTTTTAGTTAATAGCAAAATAAAGCAACAGTTATTAAATAGCTTGCAAGAAGCTATTCAAAAGTTTTACGGAGAAAATCCTGAACAAAGTTCTGATTATGCCAGGATTATAAATCAAAAGCAATTTACTCGTTTATCACAGTTATTGCAAGATGGAGAAATTGTTACAGGAGGACAAACTAATCAAAACACTTGTTACCTTGCACCAACAATTCTGGATAACGTTTTCCCAGAAGCACCAGTAATGCAAGAAGAAATCTTTGGTCCAATTTTACCTATCATAGAATACGACGATTTGAGCGAAGCGATCGCAATCATCAACGAGAAACCCAAACCTTTAGCACTATATTTGTTCTCTCGCGATAAGAAGATTCAACAGCGAATTTTACAAGAAACTTCCTCTGGTGGAGTGTGTATTAACGATACAGTTATGCAGGTTGCAGTTTCATCCTTAGCTTTCGGTGGAGTTGGTGAGAGTGGAATTGGTAAGTATCACGGGAAGGCTAGTTTTGATACATTTTCACATCAGAAAAGTGTCTTAAAAAAGTCTTTTCTTTTCGATTTAAAGTGGCGATACGCACCTTATGCAGGTAAATTAGACCTTATTAAACGATTAATCGGCTAAGCTGCGTCAATATGAGACGCGATCGCTCTGCTTGATTTATAAGAACAAAAGCGATCGCGCTTGAGTCTACAACACGATCAATTATCCAAAAAAGCTACTATAGCGTTCCTCCGCCCAAGGTTCACCCCGTCGATGATATCCGTTGCGTTCCCAAAAGCCTGACTCTTCACGATCGAGAAATTCTAGACCATTAATCCACTTGGCGCTTTTCCACGCGTATAGATGAGGAACAACTAGTCGCAACGGACCACCGTGTTCAGCTGGTAGCGGTTCGCCAAACAAAGTGTGAGCAAAAAAGTTTTCTTCTCGAACAAAGTCATCTAAAGGAATATTTGTTGTGTATCCTCCATAACAGTGTTCCATAACATGAATAGCTTGAGAATCTACTTCTATCAATTTCATAAAATCTGTTACTTTCACCCCAGTCCATTTCACATCCAGCTTGGACCAGCGGGTAACACAGTGAAAATCCGCAGTAAATTCATGTTGTGGCAGTGCCATGAAATCTGACAAAGTGAATGTTGCTTGCTTTGCCAAGCCCCACACGCGAAACTGCCATTCTTCCACATTAATTTTTGGAGTTTGACCGTAGGTGAGTACAGGAAACCCTTTAGTTAAATACTGACCAGGGGGAACGCGATCGCTTTGTTCGCCTCCTGGTTTTTGAAAAAATTTTCCTAGCATTTGCTTGGGTAGATTACTTCGCTATGGGATATATCTAACTCCATTTTGAGATCAAACTCTTTAAGATTGCTAGGGAAAACCTCAAACTAGAGCTTGTCTTGTCTTAAGTTTGACACCCCACAATTTATTCCTCTTCTTCAGCTTCTTCTTCCTTAGATGGATAGACAAAAGTAGAGCGCCCAGTCAAAATTGATTTACCCAAGGAAAGGGCTTTTTGTGCTTCCACCGCTGCTTTACGTCTCCAAGTGGCTCTTCTTTGGTCGCGCTTTGATTTAGATGTTTTCTTCTTAGGAACCGCCATAACAAGCTACACTGCAATTCTTCACAACCTTTCTATTCTAGAGCATCACTACCAATTCACCATAGTGAGTGTGCAACCCTGATGTGCTTGTTACTGGTACAGTATATAAAACAAGAAATTCGACTATTACTTACTAGTGTGCTTGCTTCGTTTCCATGACACTAAAGAGGTGGAAAGGGTTATTAGATTTGTTGATTATCCTCTGGAACGATGTCATTAATGCTGGGAATAGTATTTTCTGGTAATGCTCCGTTTGTTGGTGCAGGAATTGAATTTACGTTATTCTGTGGCGATGTAGGATTTGGAGATGTTGAGCCTTCAGGCACTGCTGTAGGTGTACTAGGAATAACGCTATCACTAGGCAATGTACTATTTTCAGGAACAGAAGTTTCACCAGGTACGATTGTAGGTAACTCAGGAGTAGGTGTCTCTACAGGTACGACCGCTGGCGCTTCACTATCAGACATTTCCTCAGGCGGAACCTCTGATTTGGCATCAGATTCTCGAATAAATCGATCAATTTGTTCCATTTCTGGCGTGACTTCGGGAGTTGCTTCTGAAGTTTGCTGCTGATTCGAGTTACTGGTAGCAACACCATCAAATCCCAATAGCATTCGTGCTGTTGAGAAGTATTTCATTTGATCTTTGGTTTCAGTTTTACTACCTTTACTGTATTGCCACTGATTACGGCTAATTTCCAAAGATAAAACGGGAGCGATCGCCCCATAGCTGTGAGCCACAATCATTACTGAAACCGCTGGTGCATGTTTATCTTGGCTAAAACGCTGTTTTACCGCAGTTATAGCAACTGTTTCTGCTCGATTGATTAAACTTTCGTAAGTTTCCTGTGGTTGTCTGTTTACAGCAAGATTCATGCGAGCTGATCTGGCTTGAGCTTGACTAGATTGTGCTGCATTCTGTGCTATTGCTGCATGAGTTACTAAAAAATCGCATCCTAGTCCTAATAACACAGCTAATAATGTTGTCTTACTTACATTCGCAGCGTTGCGATACTTTGTCCAGTTGTCACAGGTAAGTTGAGTTTTCTTTGAGGGCTGATGGTGAAACCACATCATAACCGCACTTCTCCTTGGTAAACACCTGACTAGACAAGCCTATGACTTAGTCTTGCCTTGAATGTTAAATTTTGTCGTCAAATATAACTGATTATTTCAGACTTTTGTCCTATTTTTTCACAAAAATCTGTCTTATGTCAGATGAAACTTATTTTAGATGCGGTAAAGTTCTGTTCCATTGTAAATTATGTAATCTTTCAACGGCGGTATTCATCGCCACAATCGCCGATAAGTTGATACAGATTTCGTGACTGATTCAAAATTGTGCTGATTTGTTGATAATCTGCTGTATCTAACCCAAAGTTAAAAATTGCAGCATTATCTTCAATGTGTTGGGAAATACTAAGCCGCGTGCCAATAATTACACCAGCTACGGCTGGTTGTTCTAAAACATAGCGAACTGCAATATTCGCAATACTGACACGATGTTTTTCTGCAATTAATTTTAATGCTGTCAGCAACTCCTGTAATAATTGCCATCCACCCCAAGCATCTATCATGTTTTTGTACTTCCGCAAACTAACAGTATTAAGTTCACTTCCTCGTGGTTCTGGCTTGCCTAAGTATTTCTCACTTAAAAACCCACCACACAAAGAACCATAAGCAAATAGTTGTAGGTTATGCTGCTGGCAAAACGAACTCATGTGCACTTGAGGACGACGATCAACCAAAGAGTATTGCACTTGATTAGACTTAATATTGATACCGTTTTGCAGAATAATGTTTAGGTGCTCTGTATCAAAGTTAGTTAGACCTAAATGCTTAATTTTGCCCTCTTCTTTAAGCTCTGTCATGTATCTCAATGCTTCTAAATAGTTCAAGTCGCGATATTCCCACCAGTGAAATTGAAGTAGATCGAGAGTTTCTGTATCCATTCGGCGGCGAGAAATATCGATGTTATCTGCAACTATTTTTTTCGTCATTTTGCCAGGTCTTGGTACCCACTTAGTAAAGGCTTGTATTTCAGATAAGGCAGCTTGTCCGTACTGAGCTAATAGTTGTCGCCGAAATTCGCCAATAAAATCTTCTGCAGGACCATAATGATCGGCCAAATCCCATGTTGTGAAGCCTGCATCTTTGTAATCAAACATATTCTGGATCGCCACTTTTGGCGTAATACGCCCATGCGCACCAGAAACTTGCCACATTCCATTCAAAATACGGCAAATATTTAGATCAGAAGTGAATTGCAGCCTACTCGATGCAGGTAAACTAGTCATTCTTAAGTATTCCTAAGCTATAAGGGCAGTATCCATCGTGCCATAATGTCTTGTTGCAATCGCATTGTCTTTGTCAAGAAGTACCCTTTGCTCGTTGAGTTAGTAGACAGCACAATAGGTTGAAACTGTAATAAAAAAACTCACTGGAGGAAACCAACACACCCAGCGAGTCATACTCATAACTTAATTTTGGAAGCTAGATGGCTAAAGGTTATTCATGGTTCCACCATGCAATCTTAGTATTACAGCCATCAAATTGAATAACACAGCAACTAATCTGTATTTGCAGCAATGCTGAACTTAGCAGTAGGACGTAATATCTTCACCACACTCGTCAGCTAAGTAACACAATGCACGAAAGCGTAAACCTACAACTTCTTCATAAAGTGGATTAAGCTTACACATCGGAGGAATATGAAGTGTGCGACCAAAAAGTTTTAAGTCACGCTCAAAAGGACATTGTGCAGGAATTAGTTTACACAAGCGATGAGCAAAAGTACGATTGCAGATATTGATCTTATTGACCTGTTGGCGCAATGGTTGCAGCATATCAAACTTGGTTTTGTTCTCAGGCTGAGGTCGTAATTTGATATTTTTATCTGAAGCAATAGCTTGATCAATTCCCACCCAGCTAGTTAGTAAAATCTTTGTTGTGTATTGCGATACATTCATCGTTCACTCCTCAAAAACAGCGAGGCAATTTGAACTCCCAAATTGGATCTACAAGGGGTTAGTTAGCCATATCGGAATTATCCTGCTCTAGATTAAGATGCAGTCTTATTATTTATTGACGTAATTGATTGAGAAACGTTTCTCTACAAGACTTAGATTAACTAGAAAATTTGCTCGTAGGTAAGGCTACTAAGCTTATCTTGTTTATAACTTGCTTTACTTAAAAATTTAATGAAGCTAAGAGTTAAAGACAAGGATATATTGAGTCTATTTCTTAGCAGCTAACACCAATTATGAAATATCCATAGACAAAAAAGAGACTATAAAACTATAACGTACTCATGCTTAAGGAGTATTTTCCTTAAGCAGTGCGACTAATAACTGCTATTATCTTCACTAATTTGTTTCAAAACAGAATGAGAAACATTACTGAATTTTGTTCCCTAGTAAACTCTAGTTTCAGTGAATTCACACAATCATAAAATTGCCTATGTCGGTGCAAATAACAAGAAACTCACTGTTGTGAGTTTCATCTTAGTTTTAGAGCTTTCTATACACAAACTCGCCTATGTTGTAGCTTAATCTCACTACGAAGCAACTTGGGCAGCAGTACGTCGCCGACGTCTACCGTCAGTAGCTTTCGCGGGTTCTTCTGGAGATTGTAATAGCAAAGTAACAGAGGGTTGACACTGAAGTTCGCGCCGAATTTCTCGGTAAAGTTCGCGTTCTAGTTGACCTTGGAGTCCAGCCCAATCTACTTCAGCTTGTTCTCCATTAGCAGACTGAGCAAAATCTGACCAACGATAGTGTAAGAAATCTTCAATCCGCTCTTGTACCCATTTTTGCAGTAGCGATCGCTCAATTGAGATAACAACACCTCTTACATGAACTTCTGGTTTGATCATCAACTTACCATTCCAATCTACTGCTGCTGCAACAGTAACAATGCCTTCTTCAGCAAGCTGCTGACGCTCTTTGAGAACTTTACCACTGACCATTCCTGAACCAGAAGTATCAACTAATTCAATTCCTGAAGGTACTTTGCCTGCAATCTGAATTGATTCCTTAGAGACTTCAACAACATCACCATTTTGGATAATGACCATATTTTCTGCAGGAATCCCCATACTTTGCGCAGTTTCTGCGTGCTTTACTAGCATGCGATACTCACCATGCACTGGGAGGAAAAATTTAGGTTTTGTCAGCGCTAGCATGAGCTTTTGGTCTTCCTGACAGCCGTGACCAGAAACATGAATTCCTTTATCCTTACCGTAAACGACTTTTGCTCCCTGCATCATTAGTCGATCAATGGTGTTAACAACAGCAATTGTATTTCCTGGAATTGGATTAGCTGAGAATACTACAGTATCTCCTTCGCGGATGCGCAGTTGAGAATGTTCGCCCCTGGAGATTCGAGTTAAAGCAGACATTGGCTCTCCTTGAGAACCAGTAGTTAAAATCAGTACCTTATCATCAGGTAGCGATCGCGCGACATGTAACGGTTGTAAAAGATCGTCCTCACACTTGATGTAGCCTAGGTTGCGAGCGTGGGCAATAACATTAAGCATCGACCGTCCAACTACAGAAACAGAGCGACCGTGCTTCTTTGCCAGCTCTAAAATCATATTGATGCGGTGTACTGAAGAGGCAAAGGTTGTTACTAGTAGTCGTCCCGAGGCTTGGCTAAAAGTGCGGTCTAAATTGGGGTAAACAGAGCGTTCTGAAGGTGTGTGTCCTGGTACTTCTGAGTTAGTGGAGTCACTAATTAAACAAAGAACTCCTTTTTCTCCATGTTCTGCAAGACGATGTAAATCAAAAAACTCGCCATCTACCGGTGTATGGTCAACTTTGAAGTCTCCAGTGTGAATAATGACACCTTCTGGAGTGTGAATTGCTATCGTGAAGCTATCAGCAATTGAGTGGGTATTACGAATAAACTCGACTAAAAATGACGAGCCTAACCGCACAACATCGCGGGGACGAACACTTTTTAATTCGGTGCGATCGCGTACTCCTGCTTCTTCTAGTTTACCTTCTAGCATTGTCATTGCTAAGCGAGGACCATAAATGACTGGAATCTCAAATTGCTTCAAGTGAAAAGCAATTCCTCCTATATGATCTTCATGACCGTGGGTAACAATCATTCCCTTGATTTTATGGCGATTTTCACGCAAATATGTCATGTCTGGTAAAACAATATTTACGCCATGCATTTCATCAGTAGGAAATGCTAATCCTGCATCTAATAAAATGATTTCGTCTTTATACTCAAAAACACATGTGTTTTTGCCAATTTCATGTAGACCACCAAGGGGAATAATTTTTACTGCTGATGCCGATTCGTTGTTTTTCATACTTTACTAGTTTTACGTGTAAGTTTTTTACAAACGAGCGATAAGATATCTACTGTTTAAGTTTTAATAAGATGCTTGAGAAATACAACAAACCTGTATTTCTCAAGTTCTGACAGAGCTTTCTTCAATTAAAATTTAATATTTAATTATACTTAATTTATCTTTCAACAATTAGATTTCAAGCCTATTTCTATTAGTATTTTATTGAGCTTTTGACTAACTTCATTTGCTTCTTCATGTAATGGCAAGCGTGTTGAGCCAACTTCCCAACCTTGAAGTTTAAGTGCTGCTTTTACAGGAATTGGATTGGTTGTAACAAATAGAGCTTTGAATAAGGGAAAAAGTTTCAAATGAATTTGAGTTGCTACTTGAATTTGTCCTGTAGTAAAAGATTGAATCATTTTTTGGAGTTGTGTACCCACTAAATGACTAGCAACACTAACAACTCCACTCCCGCCAACTGATAACAAGGGTAACGTTAAAGAGTCGTCACCTGAGTATAGTTTAAATTCACTTGAAGTCAATCGGCGAATTTCACTAGCTTGGTCTAGATTACCACTTGATTCTTTGATCCCTACGATATTTTCGACTTCTGCCAAACGAGCCACCGTTTCTGGTTGTAAGTTTTGCCCAGTGCGTCCAGGCACGTTGTATAAAATAATCGGCAGTTCAGGACAAGCTTGAGCAATTGCCTTGAAGTGCTGATAGATACCGGCTTGTGGTGGTTTGTTGTAGTAAGGAACAATTTGTAAAGATCCATGTACTCCTATTTTAGCGGCTTTTTCTGTAGCTGCGATCGCTTCTTTAGTTGAGTTAGAGCCTGTTCCCGCCATAACCAAAGCTTTTCCTGCTACTGCTTTAAGGATGACTTGAAATAATTCATATTCTTCATCCCAAGAGAGAGTGGGTGATTCTCCGGTAGTACCACAGACGACTAGGGTATCTGTACCGTTTTCCGCTAGATACACTGCCAATTGCTCTGCCACGGCATAATTCACGTTGCCATCTTCCTTGAATGGCGTAACCATAGCCGTCATAACGCGTCCAAAGTCTATCACCCTTTAACTCCTCATTGAGTAGCAGTCCATATCTTAGCAGTGTGTTAGTTATTAACTATGGTCACTGGTTGTTGGTTTCCAGAGGTTGGTTGTAGCCAATCGTTTTTAATCAATAGTTCGGCAATTTGTACCGCATTGAGTGCTGCACCTTTGCGGATCTGGTCTCCACAAATCCATAGTTCTAAACTATGAGAATGCGAAATATCTTGGCGGATGCGACCTACTAAAACTGGATCGCGCCCTGTCGCTTCAATTGGCATCGGAAAATAGTTTGCTTTCCAATCTTCCACAATCTGCACGCCAGGAGCTTCGCTTAAAATTTCCTTTGCTTCCTGAACACTCATCGGTGTCTCAAACTCTAAGTTAATCGCTTCTGAGTGCGCGCGTAAGACGGGAACCCGAACACAGGTTGCCGTAACTCGAATATTTTGGTCGTCAAAGATCTTGCGAGTCTCGTTGACCATTTTCATTTCTTCCTCGCAGTATCCCAGTTCATTGATAGGAGAGTTATGAGGAAAAAGGTTAAAAGCTAATGGGTAAGGCAAAACTTCTGCTGTTGGCGTTTCACCATTGAGTATCGCCTGAGCTTGAATTTTTACTTCCTCCATCGCTCTTGCTCCAGCCCCACTTGCCGATTGGTATGTTGCAGCAACGATGCGCTGCACTCGTTTGACTTGATGTAACGGCCAAACAGCAACTGTCATCAAAATAGTTGTACAGTTAGGATTAGCAATAATACCTTGGTGGCTAGCAGCAGCTTGCGGATTTACTTCAGGAACTACTAGAGGGACGCACGGCTCCATACGAAAAGCACTGGAATTATCAATAACAACTGCACCAGATGCCACAGCTTTTGCCGCCCAAGCTTTTGAGGTAGAACCTCCAGCCGAAGCCAAAACAATATCTATATTATTGAATGAGCGATCGCTCACTGGTTCTACTACAATGTTTTCTCCCTGAAACTGTAAACTTTTGCCTGCGCTACGAGATGATGCTAGTAATTTCAAATCAGCTACTGGAAGATTTCTATTAGCCAACAGATCTAGTAATTCTGCACCGACAGCACCTGTCGCACCTAAGATTGCAACACGATATGATTTTGTCAAACTTTCCTCCTTAAACAAAATTATTTGATTAACTTATCTTTATGCTAAAAAATAGATACTTTTTCTAATCTTAAGATTTACTTATTTAGTTTCTTATCCATTTTGATGACAACTAATAACTTTTTTAACTAACAACAATATATTTTTAATAATCAAACAATTCTTAATTATCTTTAAATTTAGTATGCAAAATTGGATATCATACTTTTTATTTTAAACTAATTTTAACAATTTAGATGGCGCTTCTGCTGTTGTGCCAGTTAACAAAAGTCATAGTTCCACTGCAAGATGAATTTAATTGAGACACGCGAAATGAAGTCACTAATGTACAGATAATACGTACGTACTTTAAACCCTAGATGCCCTTGAGCTTATACTGTACATAATTGCTACTGACACCATCATAAGTAGCTGTAACCTTGTCAGATGCTTTAATCTAAGATGTCATGCTTGGACAGCGAATAGTGTTATTTATAAAGTGCCAACCAGAATATCACACTACAGAACCTAATTAAGACAGGTGAGTAAAGCACTTTTTTATTTAGACAAAAAGTAATGCGATCGCCCACAATTTATATTCTGGCACTATCTGGCATAGACTAAGCTTAAAGATAGAATAGTTCAATGCTCAAGAGCAAATCCTAAAGTAGCAATTAGTTCAGTCTTGCTTGAGTAGTCAAATTGTTCGGAAATACAAGCGCAAAATGAAAGTCACCCAGGAAAAACTTCCCGCTAGTCAAATTGGTTTGGCTATAGAAATTTCAGCAGAAAAGTCTCAACAGACCTATGACCAGGTCATTCAAAAACTAACGCGCACAATGAATGTTCCTGGGTTTCGCAAGGGAAAAGTACCGCGCCAAATCTTGCTTCAGCGATTAGGTTTGGTGCAAGTCAAGGCAGCTGCCTTAGAAGAACTTATTCAAACGGGAATTACTGAAGCAATTAAGCAAGAAGATATCCAAGCCATTGGTCAACCGCAGCTACGCTCCTCGTTTGAAGAATTGATCGCTCAATACGAACCTGGACAAGCCTTACAGTTTTCTGCAGCAGTTGACGTCCAACCAGAAGTAAATCTTACCCAATACACCGATTTGCATGTTAAAGCTGAGGAAGTTAAGTATAATCCTGAAAAAGTCGATAATTTACTGGCAGAGCAACGCAGTGAAATGGCAACTCTGATTCCAGTAGAAGGAAGAGCAGCACAACTTGGAGATGTTGCTATAGTTGATTTTAAAGGCTATCTAGCTCAAGAGGAGGAACAGGAGCCACAAGAAATTGCTGGTGCATCGGCTGATGATTTTCAACTAGAACTGCAACAAGAACGCTTTATTCCTGGCTTTATTGACGGCATTGTCGGGATGCAAGCTGGAGAAACTAAAGAAGTTACAGCCCAGTTCCCTGAAGATTATCCTCAACAAGAAGTTGCAGGGCGTGCAGCTACTTTTACAATAACTTTGAAAGAGCTTAAAGAAAAAGAACTTCCAGAGCTTGATGATGATTTTGCTCAAGAAGTGAGCGAATTTCAAACTCTAGCAGAACTACGTAGTTCGTTAGAGGAGCGATTTAAAGCAGAGGCTGAGCGCCAAACTAAAGCAAATAAAGAGCAAGCACTGACGAATGAGCTGGTTAAGTATCTAGAGGTAGACTTGCCTGAAACGCTCATAGCACAAGAAGTCAACAATATGCTTACTCAAGCAGCAGTACAGTTGAGTCAACAAGGAATTGATGTCAAAAAACTGTTTACCCAAGAGAGTGTTGCCAAGCTAAGAGAAAATTCCCGTCCAGAAGCTATTGAGCGGCTTAGAAGCGTATTAGCACTTCAGGAAATAGCTCAACGCGAGTCAATCAAGGTAGAAACATCAGAAGTAGAGGCAAAAGTGAAAGAACTTTTGTCAGAGTACTCAAACGATGACATTGACATAAACAGATTGCGAGAAGTTGTAGAAGAAGACTTACTCAAAGAAAAAATTATGAGTTGGTTGGAAGAGCGTAGTACTATGGAATTGTTGCCTGAAGGCTCATTGAGTGCTTCAGCAGATTCGCAACCAGAAGTAGAAGCTGCACTTTCTGACTCTGCTACCGACGATTCTCCGCTATCTGAAGTTGAGACAACGGCATAACTACAGCATCTGCATAAATGTCTGCTTAAGCAGCAATTAGCATCGGTAACGTTTAGGTGAAAAACTGCTGAATGAAATTACTCTGTCTACAGCCGTAAAGATGCTATTGCTGCTATCTTAAAAATATAAAGATAAAAACGATGTACTCTATTTTAGAGTAACATTGTTTTTTTAAGTTAAGAACATATCTCAAAGTTGATTCTTTGATAGATAAGGCATAATAGTTCACAGATAGTGTATCCAATAACATTAAATGCTCATAGCTTCAAATTGTTTAGATGCACCACACATTCAGTATCGTTCTGAGACACTGTGATATGCTCGTATCTCAAACTTCAAATCACCCGATTATTAGTTCACACTACTTAGAAATCAACTCGCTTGGTGCCAGTAACATTGTTCCTATGGTTGTAGAGCAATCGGGTATGGGAGAGCGGGCATTTGACATCTACTCGCGATTACTCAGAGAGCGTATCATCTTTTTGGGAACTCAGGTGGATGACACTGTAGCCGACTCGATTGTTGCACAGTTATTATTTCTAGATGCAGAAGATCCAGAAAAGGATATTCAGCTCTATATCAATTCGCCAGGGGGATCTGTAACAGCTGGCATGGCGATTTATGACACTATGCAGCAAATTCGCTGTGATGTTGCTACGATCTGCTTTGGATTAGCTGCCAGTATGGGTGCTTTTCTCTTGGCAGCAGGAGCGCATGGTAAACGGATGTCTTTACCAAACTCACGGATAATGATTCACCAACCACTTGGTGGCGCCCAAGGTCAAGCAGTTGATATTGAAATTCAAGCGAAAGAGATTTTATACCTTAAGCGGAAGCTCAATGAAATATTGGCGCATCACACAGGTAAACCACTAGAGCGTATTGAAGCTGATACTGAAAGAGACTTTTTTATGTCAGCTGAAGAAGCAAGCAACTATGGTTTAATCGACCAAGTTATTTCTAGACAAAATCTCCCCAAAGCCAACGAACCAGTAAGTACAGTAAATTAAGAGGCAGGTATGTCAAAGTACGACTCCCATCTAAAATGTTCATTCTGCGGTAAATCTCAAGAGCAGGTGCGCAAGCTAATTGCTGGACCGGGAGTCTACATTTGTGACGAGTGTGTTGACTTATGTAACGAAATATTAGATGAGGAATTACTCGATTCAAAAGAAACAGCGCCACAGCAGGCAAATCGAGTTGAAGCTCCACCAAAGCGGCGCAACCGTTCGAGTAATTTCTCGTTTAGTCAAATGCCTAAGCCGCGAGAAATTAAAAAACATCTTGACGATCATGTTATTGGTCAAGATGAGGCGAAAAAGGTTTTATCAGTTGCGGTATATAACCACTACAAGCGGCTAAGTGTTGTACAAGCCAAAAACAGTGGTAAAGCGTCAGAAGAGGCTGTAGAACTACAAAAGTCGAACATTCTCTTAATTGGTCCTACAGGTTGCGGCAAAACGCTTTTAGCACAAACTTTAGCAAAGATTTTAGATGTACCTTTTGCTGTTGCCGATGCAACAACGCTTACAGAAGCGGGCTATGTTGGGGAAGATGTTGAAAACATTCTGCTGCGGCTTTTGCAAGTGGCTGATTTGGATGTAGAAGAAGCACAGCGGGGAATTATTTATATTGATGAGATCGACAAAATTGCTCGCAAAAGCGAAAATCCCTCAATTACACGCGACGTTTCGGGTGAAGGCGTGCAGCAAGCATTGCTCAAAATGTTAGAAGGAACGCTAGCAAACGTGCCACCTCAGGGAGGACGCAAACACCCTTATCAAGACTGTATTCAAATAGACACAAGTAACATTTTATTCATTTGTGGTGGTGCATTTGTTGGCTTAGAAAAAGTTGTAGAACAGCGTACTGGCAAAAAATCAATGGGCTTTATTCAGCCTGGAGAAAGCTCATCGCGAGATCAGCGAACTGCTGATGTGCTAAGACATTTAGAACCTGATGACCTTGTAAAATTTGGCATGATTCCTGAGTTCATTGGCAGAGTACCTGTGGTAGCTGTACTCGATCCGCTGGATGAGGAAGCTTTAATGGCAATTTTGACTCAGCCCCGCAGTGCGTTGGTGAAGCAATATCAAAAACTCCTTAAAATGGACAACGTTCAACTTGAGTTCAAACCAGATGCACTACGGGCGATCGCACAAGAAGCGTATCGTCGTAAAACTGGTGCAAGAGCCCTACGTGGCATTGTAGAAGAATTGATGTTAGACGTTATGTATGAGCTGCCTTCACGTAAAGATGTCACGCGCTGCACTGTGACTCCAGAAATGGTTGAAAAACGCTCGACAGCAGAACTATTAGTGCATCCTTCATCACTTCCTAAGCCAGAATCAGCCTAGGTATATGATCAAATATTTTGCAAAAGTTGCCAATCAGTCGTAGGTTAAAAGTAAAAGGTTAGAGGTGCAAGCTTAATTGCTATTATCTTTAGCTGAACTTCAACTTAGGAAATTATTTTTGCAAAAGTTTGGGGAAAATGCCTTACATTGGTATTCGTGGCGTTGAACATTACTACGAGTGGGTTCGGACACCAACAGAGTTACAAGCTAAACCTGTGATGGTATTTATCCACGGTTGGGCTGGCTCAGCGCGGTATTGGCAAAGTGTAGCCCGTGCCCTTGCAGATAGCTTTGATTGTTTGCTTTACGATCTTCGAGGGTTTGGCAGGTCTTTAGGTAAATCTCCGCTAACATCAACCAGTATTGCAGTTGCTGATTCAGAATCTCAAGAAAAGTCAGCAGCAGTAAGAGAATTAACTTACGAGTTAGAAGAATACGCAGAAGACTTGGCAGTCCTACTAGATTGCTTGCAAATTCAGCAAGTATATCTTAATGCTCACTCAATGGGAGCATCTATTGCTACTTTATTTCTCAACCGCTACCCACAGCGGGTAAATCGAGCTATTCTTACTTGTAGCGGCATTTTTGAATATGACGAGAAAGCATTTACTGCTTTTCACAAGTTTGGTGGGTATGTTGTTAAATTTCGTCCAAAGTGGCTCAGTCAAATACCTTTAGTGGACCGGATGTTTATCGCTCGGTTTTTGCATCGTCCGATACCTGCGGCTGAACGCAAGGCTTTTTTACAAGATTTTCTCATTGCCGATTATCAAGCAGCCTTAGGCACAATTTTTACTTCAGTGAGCAAACAAGCAGCTGAAATGATGCCGCAAGAGTTTGCACAAATTGCAGTACCAACTTTGTTAGTAGCTGGAGAGTATGACAAAATTATTCCAGCAGAAATGGGACGCCAAGCCGCAGAGTTAAACCCGCTGGTACAATATGCCATGATTCCTAAAACTGCTCATTTTCCTATGTTGGAAGATGCAGCAACTTATCTGCAAAAGGTTCGTACATTCTTGCAAATTGAGCAACCAATGAAAATAGCTGGTTGAAGGAACCTATGTGGCAACAGCTAACCTCCGCTGCGATCGGAACATTTTTGACTTTATTTCCCGTTACCAATCCAGTAGGTGCAATACCAATTTTTTATGGTTTGACAGCAGTGAATACGAAACTGTATCGTCTACATCAAGCACGTCAGACAGCAATTAATGTCGTTTTGGTTTTGGGGGTTTTTTTGCTGGCAGGAAGAGAAATTCTGAGCTTTTTTGGTATTTCACTGGGAGTGTTGCGAATTGCAGGAGGGTTACTGATTGCCCATACAGCTTGGGAAATGGTTACAGCGCGTCAACGACTCACGCGCCCAGAAAGTGACGAAGCAGTAGATAAAGAAGATATTTCTTTTACACCAATGGCAATTCCTATGATTAGTGGACCTGGTGCGATTGGTGTCGTTATTGGTTTTGCAGCAAGTAACAGCAGATGGGTTGAAGATGCGGGTTGTTTACTTGGAATTGTCTTGCTTGGAGTGGCGATATATCTATGCTTAGCTTTGGGAGAACCTTTGGTTGGTGTGTTAGGAAAAAATGGGCTGGGAGCCTTAAATCGAGTGCTAGGGTTTTTTATTTTGGCGATCGCTGTTCAGTTTGTTGCTGATGGTACGTTTTCTTTGTTGAGAGAAGCAGCACCTATTCTATTGCGTTAAAGCAACCTTGACTACATCTAGGTCTAACCTAAGCCAAGTTCTCTCTTTAAAAAATCAATTGATTTCTCACTAATATAATTCTCACTACAAATTAGCTGCGGAGGACGGATAATGTCTTCTCTAGCTGCCTGTACAGCTGCTTTAATAGCAGGAAAACTTGCTTGATCAAAACTAATGATAACCTGAGCACTTTTAACAATAGCGCTGAGTTTGTAGTTATCTCCTAATTGCGCACTCATAACTAGTAGTTCATCACCTCTAAGACTGTAGGCAATCACTTCTGCTGCTCGAAGAATACCAGAACTGAGGCTAACCATACCCAGATTAGTGCCTTTAGGTAATTTTTTCAGTAATTGAATTTCTTTGGCATAGTCATAGATATCAATAGGGATAACACGAACAGATTTAGGAGTAGCGATCGCTTCAGCTCTGGCAATAAAGTAGCGAGTTGTTACCACTGTTCCTGCAGGTGTTTGCTCTAATACTTGTGCAAGTTCTTCTAACGGGACTAATTGTACAGGTCTTTTTAGAGATTGCTCTAGTTCGTCAACCATCAACTTACCTGCACCAATATCATCTGCTGGTACTGTCACCAACACTCTGGCACTCGAACGCAATCGCCAATCTATTTCTGCTTGAAATAGTTCCCTTGCTTGATTTAATGAACAACCAATTTTAAGCAATTCATCGAGACTATTTTGGACAATTTTTTCTGCTTGAGGATACTTTTCCAAAATAGGAATTGGCGCTGGATTCCGCATTGATGGTTGGGCACGGACATAAATACCAGATCCAGCTCGACTTTCGACAAGTCCGTCGTCCTCTAGGTGGCGGTAGACTTTACTGATCGTGTTCCGGTGTAACCCTGTTTGCATCGCAAGAGCGCGCGTACTGGGTAGCCGATGCCCTGGGGGAAATTGCCGAGAAGTAATCGCGTACCAAATTTGGTTGAGTAACTGAGTTGAAGCTGGAATTTCACTATCTGGTTGAATATGAAACTGAACCATTGTTCCTCCAAAAGACAATCCGTAGCAAGAATCAACGAATGCATTTAATACTCAAATGGTTTGCTACAGATTGACTATGAAAAGACTAAAAGACAAAAAACAGATAATACCTGCAGCCAAGGGCAATGCATATTTGTTGTGTTAAGAGTTAACTGTGCTTAAAATCTTTACTGCATTCCTTGGGTTCTTAGCAAATCTGCATAAGTTCTCAACAATTAGCAAAATTTCTTTAAACTTTAAGTTTACTGCACCATTGTTCGATATCTCGATAACATCAATTTATTGACACATTTATCTCAGCATCCCACGAGACAGCTAACATTCATCATAGCTATGGTAGAAATTCAGACTTCTCATGTAAAAATTCCTAACGTTGAGCTTCAAATCCCAGCTTATTTGGCAATGCCTGTTGGTGAAGGTTCTTACCCTGGAATTGTTGTGATTCAGGAAATCTTTGGTGTTAACGAACATATTCGGGATGTGACAGAAAGAATTGCCAAAGAAGGATATGTCGCGATCGCTCCCGCAATTTTTCACCGTGTTGTGCCTAATTTTGAAGTAGGATACTCGCCACAAGATCTTGAACTTGGCAGAAAATACAAACAACAAACCAAAGCTACCGAACTCTGGAGTGATATTCAAGCTGCAATTAACTATCTCAAAGACCAACCACAAGTAAGAAAAAACGGCTTCGGGTGTATTGGCTTTTGCTTCGGTGGTCATGTTGCTTACTTAGCTGCTACTCTCCAAGATATCAAAGCGACTGCATCTTTCTACGGAGCAGGAATTGTACATCAAACTCCTGGAGGTGGCTCTCCTACTATTAAGCGTACTCCTGAAATCAGCGGTACAATTTACGCTTTTTTTGGCATGGAAGATGCGAGTATTCCTGAAGCAGATGTCAATCAAATTGAGGCAGAATTAAAAAAGTATCAAGTCTCGCATCAGATCTTTCGCTACGCGCAAGCCGATCATGGTTTTTTCTGCGATCGCCGTGCTAGCTACAATCCGGAAGCTGCTGCTGATGCGTGGGAACATGTCAAACAATTATTTCAGAACCATCTTAAGGAAGTCTAAAGCTGAAAGAACTATAATGGCTTGCTCCTCCAGATTTTGAGGACATACGATATATAAACGGCTTGTTTGTTTTTGTGAATTAGTGCTATCTCATGACATCTGAATTTAAACCTTCTGCTGCTACATCCTTTTCTATGGATGATTTTGCCAAAGCTTTGGATCAACAAGACTTTCAATTTCGCAAAGGACAGGTGGTGCGAGGAAAGGTATTTCAATATGAAAGTGATGGTGCTTATGTAGATATTGGTGGAAAATCGGCAGCTTTTATCCCTTTGACTGAAGTAGGCTTGCACTCAGTAACCGATCTGTCTACTGTTTTGCCTTTGCAGGAAGAACGAGAATTTCTGATTATCCGCGAACAAAATGCTGATGGGCAAGTTACCTTATCTCGCCGTCAACTGCAAATTAAACAACTATGGGAACAGTTAGGAGAAATGCAAGAAGACGGTAAAAGTTTAGAAGTGCGAGTGAGTGGAGTCAACAAAGGTGGTGTCACAGTAGATGTACATGGCTTGCGAGGGTTTATTCCGCGATCGCACTTACTCGAACGAGAAAACTTAGAAAATCTTGTGGGGCAAAATCTCACTGCAAGTTTGCTAGAGATCAATTCCAGTAGCAATAAACTAGTTCTTTCGCAACGTTTGGCAACGCGATCGCAAGCAATCACTCAGTTTGAATTAGGTCAATTAGTAACCGGCAAAATTACTGCTATCAAGCCGTTTGGGGTTTTTGTTGATTTAAAAAATATCAATGGGTTGCTGCACATCAAGCAAATTAGCCAAAACTATATAGAATCTTTGCCCTTGCTGTTCCAAGTCGGTCAAGAGATTCATGCGATCGTTGTTGATGTCGATGAAACTCAAAGCCGAATTTCCCTATCTACAAAGGTTTTAGAAAATTATCCTGGCGAAATGCTGGAAAAAAGAGATGAAGTGATGGCAAGTGTAGAGGCTAGGGCAAACCGCGCTAGAAAAAAATTGCTCGAATAGTTTGTTTTTTATAAAGTCGTTGGTAAAATTGGGCGCAATTTTTGCCAAGATAAGATTGTTTGCCAGCAAATTGATTTGCAACAATGGGCATGACAGTAAAATCAACCGACAGCGCTGATAGTTTTCTAATTCTCATATTACCGGTCGCGCTTGCGATTACTTTCCTCTTCTCGACCTGGCGATTGCTACTGGCAATTGCTGGTTTTATTGTGCTTTTGAATATTTTCCAACGCTATCGATGGCAAAAGTGGAGCAAAACTCTAAATCCTACTTTCCATAAGTTAATTCAAGAAAATCAAGGACGAATTACAACTCTTGATTTAGTAATGCGGGCAAACCTCCCCGCAGCAAAAGCAAAACGCTATCTTGACTACAAAGCAGCAGAATTTGGAGCACGGGTTCTTGAACCAGAAGATGGAAGCAATGCTTATTTCTTTGTCACAGCTAAAACTCTGGGTAGTATTTTTGATGACAGCGAAATACCTGTAACCTTACCAGAACTGAAATCTGAGCAAAAAACTGTAGTTGAAGATTTGCCTGGAGCAACTGAAAACTTAGAGCAAAATCTACAAAACCATTCACAAGCACAAGCTGAACTGACAAGGCTTGGTGAGACAGCTCATAGCTTTGTCACACCAACACATACTCAAGAGCACTTAGTGCCAGACTCACTTTTGCAATCTGAACTTGCCAAGCGGTTAGCTGTTAACTCTAGTACAGTTTACAAGCATCGCTCAAATCCAGATTTCTTTGAATGGAGTCGTAGCCGCGATCCTGAAGGAATTGCTTGGCAATACTCTTCTGAAGATAAGCGGTTTTTTCCTGTAGCTGTTGAATCGTAGCAATTTAGTTGCTTTGTATCTCATCCAGTGCTAGATCGTTTAACTTAATCTATGACCTATCCATCATTAGCAACTGCCACTTCAGAGCCTCCTGCAAACTGGAATAGCGAGTTATTACAACAACTCTTGGATCGCCAGTCGCTATCTCGGGAACAAGCCGCGCAACTGATGCAAGGATGGCTAAATGAAACAATTCCACCTGTTCTATCAGGTGCAATCTTAGCCGCAATTCAAGTGAAAGGCGTATCGGCAGAAGAACTTGCAGGAATGGCTGAGGTTCTACTCGTTCAATCTCAATGCCAAGAGCAAATTATGCACGATCAGCCAGTGATTGATACGTGTGGTACTGGCGGTGATGGTGCTGCTACATTCAATATCTCAACTGCAGTTGCCTTTGTGGCAGCTGCTGCTGGAGTTCGTGTTGCGAAACACGGCAATCGTTCTGCTTCAAGTCGCGTTGGTTCTGCTGATGTTTTGGAAGCACTAGGTGTTGATTTAAACGCGTCAGCACAACAAGTTCAAGCTGCGCTTGAGGAAGTAGGAATTACATTTTTGTTTGCGCGTGGTTGGCATCCTGCCATGAAGGTTGTAGCGCCGCTGCGGCAAACGCTTAAAGTAAGAACTGTGTTTAATCTTTTGGGACCTTTGATTAATCCGTTGCGTCCTACAGGGCAAGTTATTGGAGTATTTGATGCCACAATTTTACAAACTGTTGCTCAGGCATTATGTCAATTGGGTACACAAAAAGCGATCGCACTTCATGGGCGTGAGAAGCTAGATGAAGCAGGCTTAGCTGATCTCACTGATTTAGCTATTCTGTCTCAAGGTCAAGTTCATTTGACAACTATTGATCCTCTAGAATTTGGCTTAACTCCTGCTCCTACAACAGCACTTCGTGGAGGTAATGTGCAAGAAAACGCAGAAATTTTGCAGGCAGTTTTGCAGGGTAGAGGAACAGTAGCTCAACAAGACGTAGTAGCCCTTAATGCTTCGTTAGCCTTACAAGTAGCAGGGCTTGTCCCTGCGGAAGATCTGGCAACCGGAATTACGTTGGCGAAGGACATTCTTCTGAGTGGGGCTGCTTGGACTAAGCTGGAGCAATTAGTCGAGTTTCTTCAACGAACATGAAACTCAACAACATTTTGCCTAATTGTTACATCGTAATGGCTAAAAAAGTTTTGCCCTAATAGTGGCAATGGTGCGATTAGTACTTGGGTATCTCCAAGAATAGCACCACTAACTTCAATTGAAGTAACGCGTCCTACGGGCAATTTGACAGCCTCTCCACTGGCAACTTGAACAATTTGGCTATCCACAGGTATCAACCCTAGTTGATCTGCCATCGCTGGGGTGATTGATGTTTGTGTTGCTCCTGTATCTACAATCATTTCAAATTGCTGTTGACCGTTGAACGTTACGTCAATAACTGGTATCCCACCATAACGACGTTTGATTCTAGCAGTAAATACCTCTGGGTTTTTTGACTGCGATCGCTGACTGTCTGGACAAAGGTTGCTCAGGTTAACAACTGTGCCTGCTGCATTGATCATGTAGCAATTTTCTGCTTCCTGAGCGTTAGCGTAGCTTACTGTCGGTACCGCTTTCGACAAAATGAGGTTGATTCCAGCAACAGTCACAATAATTTTGATCGAAAGTAAAACAATTCGCTGCATTAGTTGTGCCTAAAACTAGCTTTAATTAATCAAGAAGTAAGTATTGTTTATATGATTTAGCTTTCGCTTTTTAGCTTTGCATAATAGTCGGCTAACGCAGGCGAAATTCAATGACATCACGCTTGAATGTAATATCATAATTATTAAAGAAATCGTGTCCTAGTAGACCAGTTTCTAGTTGTGATGATGGTGCGATCGCTACCGGTAAATTGTTAGCAACTACTCCTCCAACTTTTATAGAATCAACATATCCTATAAAAAAATCCACACCTCTATCACTGGCAGTATTTGCTTTTGCAGTTGTTACTGGCACTATTCCCAACTGAGTTGCAGTTTCTTGAGTGATCACCGTACTGCTTGCCCCTGTATCGACGATCATCTCAAACTGTTTTGTGCCATTAAAAGTAACATTTATTACTGGTGTACCGCTTTCTCGGCGTTGAACCGGAACTCGAAAAATGGTTTGAGTTTGTTGTCCTGATGATGTATCTTCAATGACTTGAGGCTCTTGAAGGCTCAGAGGTGAGCTTTCTAATTGAGGTACAGCAGTCAAGCTAATTTTTATCTGCTGCTGAGCATAATTAATGTTTCGTTGATATTCAGCAATCTTTTTTCGGGCGATCGCTCGATAACGACTGTCTACAGGTACTGCCTGCATTAAGGTTAGCGCTTCTTGCCATTTGCTCGCGACCAACTTCCAATCATCTGCTGATTGTGCAGATTGACTGATGCTATATGCTGACGCTGCTTTGTCTAGTGCCAAATCAAATTGACTAGGTTGTAATTCTGGTGTAAACGGCAATGCCTTCTGAACGGTAGATGGATTGACTGTCGCACTGGGCACAGGTGATATGGATATGGGCGTTCTATTTAATGAATTAATATTTGGTTTGCTGCTGCAAGCGATACCAGCGATCGCAAGTGTACTTGAAATAATTAATATTGCTGGAGTTGGATAAAATTTAAGCATAATTACGTACAATACAGCTTAACCAAAGTTACTTAAACTTTACTTATATTACCCATTTCAATTTAAACATAATATGAATTACGCTCTGGGAAATAGCGCTGATGCCGCAATATTTATTTTTGCGATCGCCTAAAAGTACTTTCGTAAGCAAGTTGTATTTAAATAAAAGTAAAAAACTTAATTTGACTTTTCTAAATATGTCGTTTTCAAGTACAAGTTTATACAAAGAGCAAATAGCTATTTTTGGTGTTTCAGATTGACAAATTTTCAAGAGTTATAAGTATTTTTACTTAAAATTCTATCAAATTAGTTTTTGAAGAACAATTTACTTTTTTAGTGCAAAGTACATTACAGCTATCTTCATTGTTTAGACAAAAAAAGACAACTAATCCAAAGGCTAGAGAAGCCACCCTTCAAAGAATCCTTTAGAATTGAAGAAGGAGAGTAAGTAGATATACTAAGGACTAATTGCTAGTATGGCTGGTGGCGAATCTCAAACCCCTGTTTCCTTATCTGAACGAGAATTACAAATTATCGATCTAGTAGCTGCTGGCTTAACAAACCAAGAGATAGCAGAAAAGTTAGATATTAGTAAGCGTACTGTTGACAATCACATTAGTAACATTCTGACTAAAACAGCGACGGAAAACCGTGTTGCCTTAGTAAGGTGGGCTTTGCAGTGGGGAAAAGTCTGCTTAAATGATGTAAACTGCTGTATTCTGCCCAATCACAGTGATGGTACAGTTTCTTAATCAAATTTTGTACAGTGAATATAGTATTTATACGTTTCTCAATGTGGTAGGAAATCTAAATGAGCTAAAAAGCAACGCGCGTTAGATGTGAGCATAACTACACCCTAGTGCTGTTTTAACCAGCACGCAGCTAGAAACAAACTCCGATAGCAATTCTTTACTTAGCAGCTTCTGGAGAAATGCTGCCATGAATATCACTGATACGAAATCTTCTCAGGGTATTTTCAACTTTTGTGATTTCGATAGTCTAATCCAGCCTACACAAAACCAAGATACAGAAATTGTTAGACAGCTAGCTTTTATCCCAGGAATAAAAGATATTTTAATGCTGCGGCAGGTTCATGCCCTAGAACATGCAACTGTATGGGTACTCAGCGAACTACAGAATACAAGTCAAAACTCAACCGAGAGTCAGTTACTAGGAGGTTTATCTACTGAGCAAGGATTTTATCTCTACGGTCATTTAAATCAAGCCGCTCTAAGTAGCGCAGTCGAAACAGCTCGGCAACGACTAGTAGGAGGAGAATGGAGTTTAGCCATACATCCGCGTTGTGGTACGAATCTTTCTGTAGGAATTTTACTAGCAGCAGGGCTAACTGTAGGATTTCATCTGCTTTTACCTCGTGGACCAATTGAGCAACTTTTTGGTTTAGGATTAGCGGCAACTACAACTGCTCATTTAGCACCAAATGTTGGAATATTAGCTCAACGTTACCTCACAACAGCAATTCCTTTTAACTTAGCAGTGGAGAATATCAGGATAACGCGCGATGCTTGGGGTCAGACGGCACATTTTATTGCCGTACGTTGGATTGAGCCATCAGATAACCAAAAATTAACAACTCAACATTAATTAACGAATAGATGGACTTATCACAAATTCATAAAACTTAAAGCCTGAAAAGTACAGTAAGTTGCTGCTGAGTAGTACGCTGAAAAATAGGTGATAGCCTCAGTCAGACAAATAACTTAATACTCGACTTTATTGCTGACAACACGTTGTAGAGTGAAATCTATTAGCCGTATCAGTGGCAATTGATAATTAAAAGGAAAAGTACAAATGGTTGAACGTGGTTCAAAAGTGCGAATCCTCCGCAAAGAGTCCTACTGGTTTCAGGATACAGGAGTTGTTGCTTCTGTTGACAAAAGTGGTATTCGCTACCCAGTGATTGTCCGCTTTGATAAAGTCAACTACGCAGGTGTAAACACCAATAACTTTTCTGAAACAGAGCTGGTAGAGATTGAAAAACCTGTATCCAAAGCGAAAAAAGCAACTCCATCCGCTTCCGGTGGTAAACAAACTACCATCGATGAGCGCACTCGGACAACTGGTCAGGGAACTCCGCTAAAACCTGAAGGCAAAACGACAGCTGCACCAGAGTCTGGAGAAGGCAGTTCTACTGTAGTGGGTGATGCTAACCAAGGAACCGAGTCTCGTTAAATTGTGCCGGAACTACCTGAAGTAGAAACTGTACGACAGGGTCTAAATCAAGTGACCTTGAACAAAGAGATTATGGGTGGGGATGTGTTATTAGAGCGCACGATCGCCCACCCTGTTTCTATAGCAGATTTTCTTAAAGGTATTCAAGGAAGTGCGATCGCTCATTGGCATCGTTATGGCAAGTACTTATTAGCTGAACTAACTCAAAGTTCTACAGAAGCTGCAGCTGGCTGGTTGGGCATACATTTGCGCATGACTGGTCAGTTGTTGTGGTTAAACCAAGACGAAGATTTACAAAAGCACACTCGCGCTAGACTTTTTTTTGCTCATGGTCTAGAGTTGCGCTTTGTTGACCAACGAACTTTTGGTCAAATGTGGTGGGTACAACCAGGCATTCCAGCTGAAAGCGTTATGACAGGTCTAGCCAGACTAGGATTAGATCCGTTTGCTCCCCAATTCTCTGTCGAGTACTTAGCACAAAAATTTAAAAAATGCCACCGCGCAATCAAAACTGCTCTTCTAGACCAAGCACTTGTTGCTGGATTAGGTAACATTTACGCTGATGAAGCATTATTTCTCAGTAAACTGCGACCAACAACTCTTTGTACTGAGTTGAGTTTATCTCAGATAGAAATGTTGCGCCATGCCATCATCCAAGTATTAAAAACAAGTCTCGCAGCAGGTGGGACAACCTTTAGTACCTTTTTGAATGTACAAGGTGTTAATGGTAAATACAGCGGTATTGCTTGGGTTTATAACCGTACCGGACAACCCTGTCGCATCTGCCAAACACCAATTCAACGGATTAGATTAACAGGACGTTCTTCTCACTTTTGTCCTAACTGCCAGCAATAAATCGTTCTTCAGTTCTAAGAGAAATGCTAGGACGTGTAGTAAGTCAGATTTTGCTATTAAAGTATAAAAAATAGTTAATATTTAATGTATTTTAATTAGAGCTACTAAGTAGCTAATTTACTGACATAATTCTGCTAGTTTCTAATCTCAAACATAATCCAAATTGGCCAAAAAGTCACTATTAAAGGACATTGCCAGCGTGGAGGTGAAAAGCGCCGATTACAGCTTTTTAATATAGCTAGCCAGCAAACAAATCCTGAAAAGAGATAGGCAGTAACCAGATAGAGCAAGAAAATAGTATTCATAAGTACTTTTAAATAAGATAAGTACCAACAATTAGAGCATGCCTGATTTTGAGTAAAGAAACTAAGGTTGAATCAAACAGTAGTAATGAAAATTTAGTAAAGATTTTGCTACGTATTGTTAGATTACTACTGAGACTTGTAATTTCTCAATCAGGAAAAGTAGGGAAACTCGGTGAGGAGTTTTTCAGTAATACTTAAAAAGTAAGACCTTTATCCTTTAATTTTTGTAGGAGTAACTCTAAGGTTTTACGGCAAAATACTAATACCAATAAAATACTGCTTATTTCAGTATATTGATAGAAAAAAACCAACTCTACCGTAGACATACGTAAATTTTCAGTGAAATTCAGTATGTCTTTTTGAGAAGCAAAATACTTTTTGTACTTAGTTTATTTTTACAAGCGATTTTGCTTGCTCAACATTTTGTCGGACTTCTTGCGCTGCTAAGTGTAATGCAGCAATTTCTGTATCTGTTAGTTGTAGTTCTAATATCTTCTCGACACCACTAGCCCCAAGCAACGTAGGCACGCCAATGAAGATGTCATGTAAGCCATATTCACCTTGCAGATAAGTTGCTACAGGCACTAAACGAAACTGATTAAGTAGAATAGCTTCAACCATTAAAAATGTAGACGCCGCAGGCGCAAAATAAGCACTACCTGTCTGCATCAACTCGACAATTTCTGCGCCTCCCTTCCGCGTTCTTTCTACTAGGCGCTCGATTGTTGTAGCATTGATCAATTCTGTAATTGGAACACCATTAACTGTAGAATAGCGCGGCAAAGGTACCATCAAATCGCCATGGCTACCTAACACTATTGCTCGTACGTCTGCAATACTGACACCTAACTCCATCGCAACAAAAGCCTGGAAGCGCGCTGAGTCTAAAACTCCAGCCATACCTATTACTCGTTGGGCAGGAAGTTGAGTGGCTTGCCAAGCAAGATACGTCATCACATCTAAGGGATTAGTTACCACAATTAAGATTGCATTAGGGGAATGAGCGATCGCATTTGTTGCTGTCTCAACTACGATTTTGGCATTAGTTTTAAGCAACGCATCTCGGCTCATCCCTGGTTTACGTGGTTGCCCTGCTGTAATGACTACAATGTCTGAACCAGCACTATCAGCGTAATTTGTTGTGCCAATAAACTGACGACTATGCTGCGATATTCCTTTTGCTTCCATCAAATCGAGCGCTAAACCTTGAGGTAAACCCTCTACTTCATCTAATAACACTACATCAGCAAGATTTTTCTCACCAATTTGTTGAGCTAAAGTGCTACCAACTTTACCGACGCCCACAATCGTAACGCGGGGAGAAGCATTTACTAACTGAGAGGAAGTAGAGGCAATAGGCATAGATGATAAATGCGTTTACCCAAGATAAAACACCACTTACGTGTTATGTAGACTAATCTACAGTGTAACTGACCTGCTATTAGCCAGTTAGTCTCATAAGACACTGTCACTGAGTGCTAATGACCATTATTGTAGAAGACAATTTCCCATTGCTTGCTACTAAGACACAAAATGAATCAATAACAATCGACAATTTACTTAAATGACTCTAGCTGATCTACCCGCAACCATATGTTTGGAGTAGGCACTTGCCCAAATACAACAAGTGCATAATCTCCTTTAATCTCCAAAACTTCCCCTTTAGTTTCAAAAATGTATGACGGAAAACGTGCGTCGCTAGCTTGAGCTTCTAGAGTACTTTCTAACTTTTCTCGAACCGCACGGACTAAATCTCCCTTTTTAACAGCCATAGTTCTACTGTGTCACCTAAGCGTAATTCTTTCTATATTCTGCACTTTATTGGCTAATTTATAAACCATATTAATTCCGAGTACCTTTGCCAGGTATCAATTAACTTCTTAATCCCATGCACTCTACTGCTATTATTCTTGACAGTTAATATCTATTTTTTGCCAATTTTGCTATGTATTTTTAACTAAAACATTGTAAAAGAAGCTGAGAATTTACCAATTTTTTACTTACCATCTCAGTGATTTAGCAGTATTAATAAACTCAGTGAGGTTAAAAAATCTAAGCTTGCCATATTTAATATCAGTAATAACCCAGAATAAAAAGATGACAAAATAGGGCACAAATAAATTGAATAGCAAGAGTTTGTTTTTTGGGAAATCAAGTATTGCGTTGAGAGTGCAGCAACATATTAACGTATATAAAAATGCCTAGTCATGATAGCTATATATAATCTGTATTTGATTATTTCAATAGTTACTGTCATAACAGTTGCTTCTACTGTGTTAGAAGAACCTTTAGAATTCTGGAAAAAGCTTTATTTGCGTAGACAAGTACTTATTGGGAGTGCGAGCGCTTTAGAAATCAGTGTGTGCTTAATTTATTTGATAAGCTTGATTACATACAATCAATCACAACAAATGCAGATTACTAGTTTGATTGTTTTCGTTCCAATTCTCTATTTTTTGACAATTAGTTCTCTTATAGGAAAGCTTTTTACAGGAATAAGCTGCTTTGGAATAGTCATGTTATCACTACCAGTACTACAAATTGATTATGACTCGTTGTTGATAGCAACTTTGATTGGAAGCATGAGTTTTGGTTGCTTATTGAAATTATGGTCTGGATATCATTTCATCTCAAAAAGGGTATCTAACTGGTGGATTGTTGGTGTTGCAACTGCGATCGCAATTAGTATTGGAATTTACTATTATATGGAGACATCTGTATTTTCTACACATACTGGGCAACAGTTAGCATTTATAGTGAACAATTTCAGCCACTTTTTACCACCAGAAGCCGCTAATATTACAACTATAGTTATTCTATTTTTAGTATTTCAGGAAGTTTTTACTGCACAACGCTTGCATACAGAAGTAGCGCTAGCAGAAAGTCAACGTCGATTAACAACTTTGGTTGACTCACTACCAGGAATTGCATTTGCTTGTAGTAATGATCCTGGTTGGACAATGACCTACGTAAGCGAAGGTTGCTTAGAATTAACAGGTTATCGAAGTGATGAGCTGACAGGAACTACAGGATTGTATAACGCTATCACCCACCCAGAAGATTTACCTAGAGTTCTACAAAGCATTACGAAAGCAGTAGAAGTAAAACGACAGTATGTTATTGAGTACCGTATTTTCACAAAGTCGGGCGAGCTAAAGTGGTTATGGGAAAAGGGTAATGGAGTTTTTAATAGTAATGGAGAGATTCTTGGATTAGAGGGATTTATTACCGATATTTCTGAACTTAAGCGTTCGGAAGTTGCTCTTAAGGAAAGCGAGCAGAGATACCGAGAGTTATTTGAAAGTCACCCTTGTCCAATGTGGGTGTACGATCTTGAAACTCTTTCTTTTCTTGCTGTAAATAATGCTGCCATTCAGCATTATGGCTACAAACGCAATGAATTTTTATCGATGACGATTAAAGATCTTCGTCCACCTGAAGATATAGCCCGTTTGATGCAGCAACTCAAATATTTGACGCCTGATATGAGTTCTCATGGTGTTTGGAGACATTGTAAAAAAGATGGAACTATCATTAACGTAGAAATTTCCTCCCACTCCCTAACTTTTATAGGAAAGCAGGCTGTCGTTGTTTCTGCTTACGATGTAACAAAACGAATACAAACTGAAGGAGCACTACGGCAAGCAGAAGAAAAGTATCGTAGTATTTTTGAAAACGCAAGTGAAGGAATTTTTCAAACTACACCTACAGGGCAGTATCTCAGCGCAAATCCAGCATTAGCAAGAATTTATGGTTATGAGTCACCTGCAGAACTTGTTGCAAATGTAACTGATATTGAATGTCAACTTTATGTCGATCGCAATCGTCGTGCCGAGTTTATTGATTTGATGCAACAACACAGTGCTGTATCTGACTTTGAATCGCAAGTTTACTGTAAAGATGGTGGTACTATCTGGATCTCAGAAAATGCGCGAACTGTGCGCAACGTGCATGGCGAATTATTATGTTATGAAGGTACTGTAGAAAACATCACTGAGCGCAAACGAACTGAAGCAGCGCAAGCCCGCTTCACTGCAATTTTAGAAGCAACAACAGACTTTGTTGGAATTGCGGATAGTCAAGGAAAGCCGTTGTATCTTAATCAAGCTGGTCGAAATATGCTAGGGCTGGATACCCAGCAAGACATTTCACAGCTTAGTGTTTTTCACTGTCACCCTAACTGGGTGAATAAAGTTTTTCTTAATGAAGTGGTACCTACTCTTCTTTCACATGGAGTTTGGAACGGAGAAATGGCACTACTCAACCGCGACAAAGAAGAAATTCCTGTTTCACAAGTCGTTGTTGCCAAAAGCTCAACTTCTGGAGAGCTTGATTTTGTTGCTACTATTGCTCGCGATATCACTGAACGCAAGCGTTTAGAAGCGCAACTTTCATACTTAGCTAACCACGATTCTTTAACTGGCTTGTTCAATCGCCGCTACTTTCAAGCTCAACTTGAGTATTATTTAGAGTTAGCACAGCGCGATCGCCATTGTGGAGCTTTAATCTTAATAGACATCGATGACTTTAAGGATATTAATGATTCTTTTGGGCACAAAGCAGGAGATGATCTGCTTAGAAATCTTGCCACTTTACTACAAGAGCAAGTAGAAAATAAGGATATTTTGGCACGCTTGGGTGGAGATGAATTTGCCATACTTATCCCACAAACTTCTATGAGTCAAGTTCATTTAATTCTGCAAAAGATTTTAAATGCACTTGAAAATCATGTAGTTATTGCAAATGGTCAACCAGTAAGAGTAACAGCAAGCTTGGGTGCTACTCTGTTTCCAGAGCATGGAGTTGTTGCAGATGAACTCCTTGCTCATGCAGATCTTGCCATGTATAAATCAAAAGAACTTGGCAGCAATTGTTTTAGCTTTTACACTCCTGATCCTCATTGGCAAGCTCAAATTCAGTCGCGAAATTTCTGGAAAAATCAAATCCGTGAAGCGCTTGAGCAAGACTTGTTTGTTCTTTACTGTCAACCCATTTTAGATTTGCAAAGTAACAGTACTTCCTGCTATGAAGTTTTAATTCGGATGCTAGGTAAAGATGGAGAGGTTATTTCTCCTAATACATTCCTACCAATTGCTGAGAACTGTGGATTAATTTTTCATATTGATCGTTGGGTTGTTCGCCAAGCAATTCATTTAATTGCTGATCATGCAAAAGTAGGTAATGATTTGAGATTAGAAGTTAACATTTCCGGCAAATCATTATCTGATAGCGAACTTTTGCCGATGATTCAACAAGAGCTTACCACAACAGGTGTAAATCCTGCATCTTTAATATTAGAGATTACCGAAACGGCTGCGATCGCTGATTTTTCTCAAGCCCGTAAATTTATTAATACGCTCAAGCAAATGGGTTGCCAATTTGCTATTGATGATTTTGGTATAGGTTACTCTTCGTTTTCGCAACTCAAACACTTACCAGTAGACTACCTCAAGATAGATGGTAGTTTTATTAAAAATCTCGCGAAAGATATTTTAGATCGTCACTTGGTTAAAGCAATTGTAGAAGTCGCCCGCGGGCTATCTATTTCTACAATTCTGAGTTTGTAGCTAATTCAGAAACTATACAGCTACTACATCAATTAGGTATTGATTATGCTCAAGGCTATTATATTGGTAAACCAATACCAGTAACTGAATTATTTCATTGGAACAATACATATAATTGTTCTTCTCAAGTTTCTCAGTGGAATTTAAGTAGTACAAAGATACCTAAACATCTATATACATCTACTTTTCTACTGCAGTCTAAAGATTAATGCAGCGTTGTGACTAATAAATTTATTGATGCAGTGCTCTTACTGAATAGATTTTAAAGTTTTAAATTTAGACAAAAGTCTTGATAAGTCATTTATCAGAACATATTTGCTGTTATATTAAGTTTTGTTAAGTTTGACGTTTTTGCTAATAAACAGTAAAATAGGATACAGAAAACAAAACGTTCATCTCTATTTTTTACAAAATCTGCCTTAAGTTAGATGTTTTGTAGAGACGGAAGTAGGGATCACTCCCGAAGGAACGCGCCTTACATATTCAAAACCTAAACTCAAGTAATTTATAGAAAAGGCTAGGGAGATGAAATTCAAGTATAGAGGCATTAACTATGAATCATGTACACCTGCTACTGAGATGATAGAAGGTGAAGCGGGCGGACAATATCGAGGTGTAAGTTGGAAACATCATTATCCAAGACATATTCCTACACCTCAACCTGTAGTTGGACTAAAGTATCGTGGAGTTAGCTACTCCTCTGGACATCCAATAGATGTGGAAGCAAGTGTCTTACGCCGACAGTACGAAGATAAAACAGTAGCTAAGTCAACACCACAGCAAGAATCAATAACGAGCAATCGCCAAAAAGCTTTAATGCAGTTAAATCACACTCATATTGCTAATATTCGTCAAAATTTGGAATATCGGCTGCAAGTAGCACGAGCCAAAGGCGACCAAAAACTGGTTCAAATGTTAGAAATAGAAGCAAGTCAGCTTATTGCACGCAACTAGATTATTAAACAATCAGTTTTCTTCCTCGAAGCCTAGCTAGATTGATGTTAGCTAGGCTTGAGTTCAATTGAGTATAACTACGTGCTACGGTCAATGATAAATGCTTTAATTCCAGCTGCTGTTGCTCCGTGATAGTCCTCATTCCAACTATCACCAATGTGCCAGGCTAACTCAGGACTGCAGTTATGTTTCGCGAGTGCTGTCATAAAAATTTCCTGATTGGGCTTCGCTGCGCCTGCTTCAGTAGAAATAGTGATAGAAGTAAAGAACTTTTCTAGATCAAGTTCTGCTAGAACTAAGTAGAGTCGAGAATCAAAATTTGATATTATTCCTAGCTCAACTTCCATCTGTTGCCAACGTTCCAAGGCAGGAGCAACGTCAGGATACACATACCAAGGATCAGCAGTTGCAAAATACCGATACAATTCTGTGAAGAAAGCAGAGAAATCAGTAAATTGATTAAGAACGCCCACCTGCTGAAAAGTTTGCTGTACAACTGTTTTCCACCAATGAAACTCACACGCTGCGATCTCATCTGGTTCCATTTCTGGAAAGACTGGTGGTGGAGCTGCTTGAAAACTTTGTAGAAACGCTTGATTTAATGTTTTAGCTGAGATGTAGATTCCAAATTTTTGTGCTACCTCACTATAGGCTTGACCAACGCTACCTTTAACTCCGAAAAGCGTACCAACTGCATCAAGAAAAATGATCTTTGGTTTTTGCATCATCTGTTATTAGCTGCTAGCCTACGGCGATCGCGGAATCTAAGTAGAAATTGTTTGCCTTTAATCATACCCTGGTAATCGTTACTGTTAAAACTATTCAGCTAGTTCAGTAAACGGGCTAGTGATCCAATTAATCCCGACTTTGAGTTTGTGACCTAGTGTAGGCATACGATAAAGATACGCCAAGCGACGTGCTACATAAGCTAACGGACCATCAAGCTTAATTCCTAAACCTGTAAAAGTAGCGTTGTCTGTTCCCAACGTCATCATTTCACCTAAATGTTGATAACGGAAGGGAAGTAAAGGACGTTCTGTTAATGAAGCCCAGACGTTCCAGCCTACATAATCTGCTTGTTGAAATGCAGCTTGAGCAGTTGAGGGTACTTGTTGCCCTTCTGCGTCACGACAGTCAGCTAAATCCCCTAGAGCAAAAATTTCGGGATGGTCTACAACTTGTAAAGTGGATGTTGTTGTTAATTTACCGTGCTGTTGCTTGAGAGCAAGCGATCGCACAACAGGTGAAACCCGCGTTCCTACTGTCCAAATGACGATATCTACAGGAATTGTATCAACTTGATTTTTGTATTCGAGTGCGATCGCCTGTGGTTCAATTTCTTGGACTTTCGTTTCCAAATCAATCCAAATTCCCCGCGCATCCAAAGCATTACTAGCAGCAATGCGATTGTATTCTGGTGATGTCCGCAAGACCTGATCCGTCATTTCGATCAAACGAATGCGGGCGCGATTTTGCAAGCGATCTGCCAATTTACACGCCAACTCGACGCCACAGTAACCTCCTCCTACGATTGCTACGCGGATTTTGTCAACAGGGGACTCTTCAAGCAGTCGCAGTCGCGCTTCTAGGTGATACGCATCATCAATTGTCCGGAAAGGAAAAGCATATGATGTTGCTCCAGGAACCATATCGAGTGGAGTTTCGCCACCTAATGCAAGAACTAAGCGATCGTAGGGAATTTCTGAACCTTCTTGTAAATGAACTCGCTGTTCGTCAATATTAATACCTGTAACAGTTCCTTGATAAAAACGTATACCTGTGCCAGCGAATATTTCTGAGAATGGTGGTGCTATTTCCCAAGTTTGTAGTTCACCTGTCAGAAGTTCGTAAAGTAATGGTGAGAATAAAAAGCGATCGCTTTGATCGACAAGCACAATTTCTGGTTTTTGTGACTTCCACGGTAATTGTGACAATCTTAAGGCAGTATAAAGACCACCAAAACCACCACCGAGAATACAAATGCGTGCAGGTTGCTGGGTCATAATTCTAGTCAAGCATAAGCAGCAGAGCTTCTTTCAGGATAACAAGCTAATTACCAAGTCACGCGATCGCCGAACCTAGTTACTAAATTTGTTCCGATTCCTGATATACGTTCTAAATCTGCTAGAGATGTAAAAGGTTGTTCCTGACGTGCAGTGATAATTCTTTGTGCTAGTTTCTCACCAATACCAGGTAATGCAGTTAGTTCTTCTAAGCTAGCTGTGTTGAGATTAACTTTATCGCCTGTGTTCGTGTTGGCTACATCAGCAGATTGAAATTGCGCACACTGTTGCTGTTGTTCCCTAATTTTCTTTTGAACACTAACTGGTACGCCTAGTTGTGCAGTTGCATAGAGTCGCTCAAATTCCTCTACATAATGCGCTGCAACAGTTGAGTTTTGTAAGATTAATAATGTTTCGTCGTTTTTTGCATTTGCTGCAGCTGACCAGTTATGCGAACCTGTAATGACGATTCGTTTGTCTACAACAGCAAACTTGTGATGTAGAGAATCGCCTTGCGCTAATTGTGGTGTTCCAACAGTAGCGATCGTATTTTGCCAAGGACGATTATTTTTTTCATACTTACAGTTATCACTCAGCGCCACTCCCATCATGTCTAACGCTTCACTATAAGTGCGAAATGCAAAACTTGGGTCAATTAATGCTCGAATTTGGACATTTTGCTGATGCGAAGTCTCTAGAATATTTGCTAACCTTTGTTCTGAAAAGACAAACAAAGCTAAATCTACTGAACGAGTGGCTGTATTGAGAAATTGTCCGATTAAACCATTCGTGCTGTTTTGCCAAGAAACAGTAGGCGAAGTTGGAGAAAACTGTACTGAAATATGATTATTGCCAACTTGAACATATTGCGGTGATCGCAATGGCTTTTTTAAACCAAACTGGCTGTCAAGTTGACCACCAGGACCATCACCCCACATTAAATTAACTTCTTCAGTAAATAGCTTGGCTAACTCTGGGCTATCAATTTTTAAAAGATTATTGGCATTACCTATACTGCCAGGAGAACTAAAATCACCATGAATATCACTTGTGGTGAAGTTAGCAGATGTCACAATTACGGTTTGTTTGTCAACAACGACAAATTTGTGATGCATCAATCCACTACCTGCTGAACCATCCGCAGTATCATCAATCCAAGGAATTTTTGCTTGATTAAGGATGACTAAAGCATCACCTTGATTAATTTCCTCAGTAGTCATTTTGCCATCTTTGTTGCGATCTACTAAAGCCCGAAATTCTTGATAGCGACTGCGTTCGCGCTGTGTGAGTTTCTCAACTTCTGCAGCAGTAAAGCTACTCCACGGGCGACTATAGTTATTTTCTAAAATAACTCTAACTTGTACTCCAGCTTGATGACGTTCTACTAAGGCTTGAGCAATTTTCGGTAAACGTAACTCTTGAATTGCCACATCCACTGTAGCTTGGGCAGAAGCGATCGCCTCAATAATTTTTTGCTCTAAATTGTCACCCTGACGTTTTTGCTGGCGATAAGGTTCTTGATACTCTGCTGCTTCTGTGTGATTAAAGTACACTTCAACAAAAGGATCTTGTGGTAGAGGTTGCGGTTTTTGTTGTAATTGTACCGATTGACACGCAGTTAAACTTAAGGACAGTAAAACTAACAGGCGGCTGGCAGTGACAGATAATAGACGCACGGAATAATTTGTGAATTGCTACTAAATCGAGTTTTCCCAGTCGTAATGTGCGATCGCACAGTCATTCAAGCGATATCCTGAAAGAAGTAACCTTAGCTAGCTGGTTACTGAATGATTTAGAGCTTGACACCATGCAAATTTATTTAGACTACAGTGCGACAACACCGCCACGCCCTGAAGCGATCGCTGCAATGCAAGCAGTTTTAACACAATACTGGGGTAATCCCTCTAGCTTACATGAATGGGGTGGACGTGCAGCCACAGTAGTGGAACAAGCGCGAATGCAGGTTGCTAGCTTAATTCATGCATCCGCCGAATCAATTGTTTTTACGTCTGGCGGTACTGAAGCAGATAACTTAGCAATTATGGGAGTTGCGCGTCAGTACTCACAACCACAACATATTATTATTTCTCAAGTAGAACATCCTGCGATCGCTGAGCCAGTCAAACTACTAGAACAATGGGGTTGGCAAGTCACTCGCTTACCAGTAGACGCGCAAGGACGAGTAAGTCCATTAGAATTAAAAGCCGCATTACGCAGCAATACAGTCTTAGTTTCAATTATTTATGGACAAAGCGAAGTAGGAACATTACAGCCAATTGGTTCTTTAAGTACAATTACGCATATACATGGTGCTTTATTTCATACTGATGCGGTGCAAGTTGCTGGAAGATTACCAATTAATGTACAACATCTCCCAATTGACTTACTTTCGGTTTCTAGTCACAAAATTTATGGTCCTCAAGGTGCTGGTGCACTCTATATACGTCCTGGAATTGAGCTAGTCCCTCTGCTTGGTGGTGGTGGACAAGAATCACGCCGACGTTCTGGCACAGAGGCTGTACCAATGATTGCAGGATTTGGTGTAGCGGCTGAATTGGCTGCACAAGAAATGAATATAGAGACACCACGCTTGATTCAACTGCGCGATCGCCTTTTTAATTTACTCAGCGACACACCTTATTTAATTCCTACAGGCGATCCTACATCTCGCCTCCCACATCATGTGAGTTTTTGCCTCACACACACCGATAAAAACATTACTGGTAAAACCATTGTCCGCCAACTGAACTTAGCTGGAATTGCTATTAGTTCTGGTTCAGCTTGTCATAGCGGTAAGCTCTCTCCAAGTCCAATATTGTCTGCAATGGGCTATACTCACCAGCAAGCATTAGGTGCACTCCGCCTCACTCTAGGAAGAGATGTCACAACAGCAGATGTTGATTGGACAGTAATGGTACTCAAGCAGATTTTACACCGATTAATGCCTGAGTTAACTTGTGCGAGTTGCTGATAGCGATTTTAACAATCTACATTCTTTCAACAACAGATATACCCAGTAAAGATAATCCGAGTTGCAGTGTTCTCGCAGTTAAGTGGCATAAGAGCAACCGAGATGTTCGTGTCGGTTCTTCTGCTTGTAAAACTGGACACTGATCGTAAAACTGATTGAACTTCTGACTGAGTTCAAATAAGTACTGACACAAGCGATTTGGCATCAAATCTTGCTCAACCCCACTGAGGATTTCACTTAGTTGCAATAGGTGTTTTGCTAGCGTAAATTCTGTTGGTTCATGTAAGAAAATTTGTGCTTCTGAACCTAGTTGTTCAAAGTCTATTTGTCCCTTACGACTAATGCCTTGAATTCGTACATACGCATACAGCATATAAGGTGCCGTATTGCCTTGCAGAGCAAGCATTTTGTCGTAACTAAAAATATAATTGCTTGTCCGATTTTGACTTAAGTCAGCATATTTAACGGCACTGATACCAACGGCTTGGGAGACTTTAGCTTTGAATTCTTCTGTCTCACTTCGGTTTTCTGCTTTTAACCGAGATTCTAAATCAGCACGCGATCGCGCGATCGCTTCATCCAGTAAATCTCTTAGTCGAATAGTCTCTCCAGAGCGCGTTTTTAGTTTCTTTCCATCTTCTCCCAAAACTAACCCAAAGGGAACGTGAACAATTTCTACGTTGTTCGGAATCCAACCCGCCCGTCTTGCTACTTGAAACACCTGTGCAAAGTGATTTGCTTGTCCCGCATCTGTGACATAAATTAACCGTTCTGCCTGATCTTGTTTAATTCGGTAACGGAGTGCAGCCAAGTCAGTTGTCGCATAGTTGTAACCACCGTCTGATTTCTGCACAATCAACGGAAGTGGATCTCCCTCTTTATTAGCAAAGCCTTCTAGAAAAACGCATTTTGCTCCTGCGTCCTCTACAAGTAAGCCCTGGCGGTCTAAATCTTCTACAACTGCTGCTAATAATGGATTGTAAAAAGATTCTCCCCGCTCTGTTAAATGAATATTAAGTAAGTCATAAATAACTTGAAACTCACGCCGTGACTGTTCGCACAGTAATCGCCAAGCTTTTTGAGTATCTTCTACTCCTGCTTGCAGTTTTACAACTTCCTGTCGTGCTGTCTCTCTAAATGTCTCGTCTTCATCAAACCGTTGCTTGGCTTTGCGATAAAAAGCAACTAAATCTCCAAGTTGCAAAGCATTAGCTGTAGTCAATGCATCAGGGTAAGCTTCGCGCAAGTAAGCAATCAACATTCCGAATTGCGTACCCCAATCTCCAACGTGATTTAGCCGCAGAACATCATGACCGCGAAATTCTAAAATTCGTGCAATACAATCCCCAATAATTGTAGAACGCAGGTGTCCTACATGCATTTCCTTCGCAATATTCGGGCTAGAGAAATCAACAACAACTTGCTTAGGAGTTTTTGCTAATGCAATACCTAATCTTGGATCTGTCTGGCTAGAACGCAGTTGTGTTTCTAAATATTCAGTCTTTAACAATAAATTGATAAACCCAGGACCCGCGATACTTGGTGGTTCACAAATGTCAGCTACTTCTAGCTTGTCTGTAATTTGTTCAGCGATCGCTCGTGCTGGCTGTTTTAATGGCTTACTCAAAGACAAAGCTACATTAGATTGATAGTCACCAAATTTGGGATTACTCGCAGGTACAAGTATAGGATCTACCTCAGCATAATTATTGCCAAAAGCAGCAACTAAAGCTTGTGTCAATCGATGTTGTAGTTGATCTAGCGTCGCACTCATAAAGTCAAGGGGTGAGAAGAAGAGACATCACAGCACTCAAGAAGTTCTATACTACAACCCTAGCTTTTAATTTTCATACTTAAATCAAGCCATGAAGATTGAGTCACCGGAGCACTTGTCGAAACATAATCAACTCCTGTAGCTCCTACTTGATAAATTGTCTCTAGTGTAATATTGCCCGAAGCCTCAATTTTAATACGAGGATCGTATTGACGAATTAGTTTAACCGCCTGTCGCATCACTTCTACAGGCATATTGTCAAGCATGATAATGTCTGCCTGATGCTGCACAGCCTCTTGTACTTGTTCAATCGTTTCTGTCTCGACTTCTATGGTTAGAGGATAAGGAATTTGAGTGCGAACGCGAGCGATCGCGTTTCTTATTCCTCCAGCAGCAGCAATGTGATTGTCTTTGATCATGACTGCATCATCTAGACCCATACGATGATTTCTTGCACCACCTATCTGAGTTGCATATTTCTCAAGCAACCTCAATCCTGGTGTTGTTTTGCGCGTATCGACTAACTGCGTAGGAAGTTCTGCTAGCTTCTCTACATACTTTCGTGTCAAAGTCGCAATCCCACTTAAATGCATCGCCAAATTCAACGCTACTCGCTCTCCTGTGAGCATCGCATCTAGTGGACCTTCTATTTGTGCTATCACTTGCCCTGGTTGACACAATTGTCCTTCATCGATAGTAGTTATAAAATTAGTTTTCTCATTGAGAAGTTGAAACACTCTTGATGCAACTGGCAACCCCGCAATGACTCCAGGAGCTTTTACTATCCACTGCGCTGCTACCCAGGAATTCTCATCTGACAATAAGCCTTGAGTTGTGCGATCGCCTCGTCCAATGTCCTCCATTAACCAATCACTAAGCATTGGATCGAGAATTAAAAGAGGTGGTAACGCAAAATTTTTCATAATTGATAGCTCCTTTTCTGCTTTTTCTTTCGAAATATAGCCTACAACTATTATCTGGTAAGCTTTTCAAGATTTTCCATTTTTTCCTCCAAAAAAGGTTGACAATATCGATTGAGGTTAGATATATTAGTAAAGCGCCAGAAGGAAAGGCGAGCGCAAAGCGCCTCCGGAAGGGCAACTGAACCAAGAAAAGAATAATAGTTTGAAAGCCAAATAAAGCACATC